>PWFY01000076.1 GCA_003554235.1 Candidatus Aenigmatarchaeota archaeon | reverse complement strand
GGTTGTTGTGTCTTCTGTTCCTGTGTAACCTATATCTTCGCCGAAGGCATCTGTGGCTTCTATGATGTTGTCCTGTGGTATAGGTAGGTTCATCAAGACTTCATCATATTCCGTGCTTGCAAAATTCCTCAGATTTATTTCCATCTCTATTTTAACCATTTCATCCGGTAGCTCTTCGAGAACTTCAACACTTCTATCTACTTCACTTACCGGAGGTGTCAGAAGTCTTACTTCGTATCTCCTTGTGTCCAGTGCCGGTACACTATCTTCCCATCTGAATACATTTTCACCGCCGCTTTCTGTTATTCTGCCCTCCCTTGTGTAAGTCTCTCCGTCGTATGTGTATGTTACCCATGCCCTGTTGACATCCTCTGGTATTTCTACTTCAAAGGTCTCTTCGCTTGGTCGTGAGTTGGGATTGTAAACTTCTACAGGTAACATCCACTCAACTGAGTCACCTACCTTCGGTCTAGTGACCATTCCCATTTCTCCTTCGTCTATGACTAAGTCAAGCTCAGGTTCTGGCATCCTCAGTCTGTAGAAGCCTCTTGATTCTGTTCCGAGTTCTGTTCCGGTTGCCGGATCGAAACCAGCTATCGTAGTAGGCATTTCGTAGCTACCTGGAGTGGTTATATTGAAGTCGTAGCTTATCGTGAATGATTCAGCATTTCCTAGACTCCATCCACCATTGTCATCTGAGTATCGGTATGCGTCTGCAACCGTTCCGTCGGGAAGAGTTACTTCACCAACATACTCCACGTCTATTGATGTTACGTCGCCGCTTATACTGACCTCATTTTCGTCAAAGTCCACTCCCTTTGGTATGTAGTCCATTACTTCTATCTCGTCGATTCCATCTCCTTGGTCGTCTATAACCTCAACTGTTATGTCTCCTGATACAACGGTCGGTTGTTGTTCGTCCTCAGCGTAGAGGTCTTTGAATCCTGTCAGCCTCTTTGCTGCTGCTACAATTGTTTCTTCTTCGTGTTCTCTCGTGTAGTCGGTTCCGGATTCGGTTACGTATGTGGTTTGGCCTCCGAAGTCGAATCCATCACCTTCCTCCATCACTATGTTTGTCCGGACGCTGTAGCTTAGTTCTATTTCATCATCCGGTCCTAGGTTATCGTTTGCTTCTTCTAGACCTGAAACGTCATTTATGGTCAGGTTAACATGACCATCTTCACCGCCTTCTGTTGGTTGTGTGTATTCGAATGTTACTTCATCTGTGATTTCCGTTCTTTGACCGTCATCAGGTGTGTAAAAGGCCTGGAAACTGTCTTCATCTATTTCAAAGAAGGTGTCGCCGGCCTCATGATTTTCATTTTCTGTAGGGGGCTCGTCTTCGTGGTTTTCACCTGGTACTATCGAGTGTATTTCCACTTCTTCTGCCTTTGCATCTTCAGATCCTGTGTGCCAGGTTCGGTCGGTAACGTTTATTTGTTCGTCGCTGTCACCTGGATGTATAACACCGTCCAGATCTTTATCCTCTGCCATCTTTACTACATGTAGTTCAGGCATATCCAAGCTCGAGTGTGTTGAAGAAAAGTAGTTTTCATCATCCGTTTCGTTCCAAACGACTTCCCATTGGAATTCGGATGCATAGTAAGGTTTTTCCTCGCCTTCATGTACAACCCAGTCCGGATTTGTTGATATGTCTGAGTCCGTAGTGTAGAATCTACCGTCCTCTGTGCCTATAGTCTTTGGATTGTCTTCTCCGTCTAAAAACTTCCCTGTTTCTTCCATAGTCAGTTCTCCCGTTGTATCATCGACTTCGTATATTCCCCAGTGATGGTCTCCAAAGAACTCGTACGTAAGGTTGTTGGCTATGTTTTCTATGAAACCTCTTATACCCCATTGGGCTCCGTCCTGGTCTGCGAGGTCAACACCCTCTCTAATCGGTCCCCGGGAGAACTTCCCGTCTAAACTTCTTCCTGTGAAAGTGCTTCCTTCAGAGTTATAATCTGCTTGGAATCCTCTGTCAACACCTACATCATCAAGCTCTACATCCATGTCATCAGAGTGGAAAAAATCTGCACCTGTTACATAATGTTCACCTTCTTCCATCTCTGCTTCAAAAACTATGTCAACAGATCCTCCTCCAGTCAGTGAACCCTCTATATCTAAGGTTTCATCGTACCCGGTTCCCGTGCTGTCCTGTGGAGTTGCCGTCCAGGTACCATCTTCCGTAACAGTTGTTATGTGTGCAGCATCCGTTCCTTCTTCGTCGTCATGTGCAAAGCTTACGTGTCCCTGAATGCCATCTAAATCTGCAGTACCCGTGTTCTCGAGTGTTGCTGTGAAAATCATTGTGCTTGCGTTGTCGTCTTTGTCGGTTTTACTGAAAAGATCCTCTCCACCTCTTTCATTTTCCCAGTCGAAGGTAAGCTGTACAACAGGGGCACTGTCACCATCTGTTATATCAAAATGTCTATCTTCACTACTTCTTTCTGTGTCGAAGTACAACCTGGATCTTTCCCAGTTGCCCTCTGGCGAGGAAAGTGCTCCTTGGAAGGCGGTTTCATCTTCCAGGTTTGTTTCGGTAGTATCCGATACATTTAGTCTGATGTCCTGCAGGACATCCATATTAGTAGGTACACCCACATCTATCAAGCCATATCTACAGGGATATACCGGTACTCCCTCTACAATACAGTGTTGTGGTGTAAAACCTAGGTCATCGAAATGGCCAACGACATCGTCTCCTTCGTGGAAGCTACCGTCGTGGTCGTAGTATGCTTCGACGTTTTCTTCCATGAAGGCTGCAGGTCCTAGGGTTTCAGCAAGGGCACTCGGGGTTAAAAGAAAAAATGTTATGAAAAGTCCAAAAAGTATCGTGTTTGTTTTTATATTCATGTATATCAGTTAAGTCATGCATTCCTAATATATTTAAAACTTTTCTTTCATTTTCTTGCGAACTTCTTCCATGCGTCTCTGATAAAGATCCTTTCTTCTGTATAATCTGGGAACGATAAGTATAACCAATATAATCAGTATAGCCAGTATATACCAGCTCTCCAGCATAAGTATTGCCCTTTCGCCCTGTATCCATATGTTTGTTTTGTCCGATGCGATATCCTTAAAACCTCTTCTTAACGTTGCTTCGATTGTGTAGTTTCCTGTAGGCATTCCAGACAGGTCCAGGTTTCTTTCGGTTTCCAGTGATCCACCTGTTACAGTTATAAGCTCGCTGTGTACATTTCTTCCACCTGGTTCTGGACCATAAACAAGAAGCTCTATTATGCCTCCATCGTATCCTTGACCCGTCACCGCCAGTATTGATACATTTATCTCACTTGGATCCGTGTAGTTGAATGCGTCGGTACTCAAGACTAGCACCGGTGGAAGTTCAGTATATGCAAGTCTGAGACTTTTTTCCTGGTCACTGTGGAAGATCATTGGACCTACCATAGTTTTGTCGTTTTTCTCAAAATAGTCCATGTCTTCTCCATCGACCTCAGCCCATTCTATCTGTTGCCTGCCTATATCAACGAGACTGTGCACCTCCCTGTACCTATGGGGAGATGGGTTTTTGATGAGACTTTCCGAGAGAAACTTCACCTGTGTTTCGTTGGACTCTAGTATTTCCATCTCCTCTTCTTTTACTACAACAGCAGGGGTATATGATACAAGTTCCATAACCTTTCTCTGTAGAGGAGCCACCTCCAGGTCTATACTTACAAATTCTGCCCCCTTTCTTCCTCTTATGTCAAGTCTTTGACCGTCCAAAGATGGTGAAAAGGCCTGCCTCGGAAGTCCCACGGTTATTGTTTTGGTGATGGGCCTGTCGTTGGGGTTGTTTACTGTAATGGGCCTTTCCCACCCAACAGATTCTTCTACAACTGCTTTCCTTTGCTTCCAACTTCCTTTGTCCACCTCCAGGTCTTCTAGCTCCCATCCTACCCTTACACTGGTCTTTGCATCATCCTTTATGAAACGGTCTCTGTAGTAGTCGTAACCCGACAACCTTGTAACTATTTCATTTTTCCCAAAGTCCAGAACAGTGTCGTATGTTACGTTTATGATGTCTCCGTCTTCAAGCACCAGACCGTGATCCCCCTCATCTTCGATTTCTACCTCATAGAGTCTATAGACATCGCCACCTACTGTTGAGTTTCCATGGTCCTCGATCACATAGTTTTCTGGTTTGATTTCTTTCCATTCCTCGTTCTTATGCGTTATCTCCAGGGAAGGAAGTTCCATCTCCGTTCCTTCGGGAAGTAAAAACTCAAATCCAACTTCCCTGAGACCCCTGTCTCCTGTATCTATCACTCTATCAGACCTGACTACGTTTACCCTGTTTCCTGTTATCACAGAGGCTCTGGATTCAAGCCTTTCTATATCTATCCTTTCTGGTATTCTTGGTGGTGCCGAAGGATCGGGTTCATCGACCCCTGAAATTGTTATATTTTCAGTTTCTCTTTGTACATCCGGGGTACCGGACTCAGAAACCAACGCAGATTCCCAGCTGAAGTTATAGACTCTGTCTTCACTTTCACTTCCTGATTCAGTTATATATTCCATTACAAGTTCGTCTCCTGTTCCAAAGTCTTCGATGTTGCTTTCTGTTATATTCAGATCCAGAATAACAAATCCATCCCCTCCGCTTCTTGAATCTTGTACCGATATATTTACGCCTTCCACCACTTCAAGCTGCGTTTCTCCGTCGTCGTATTTGAGCGATACGTCTTCTTCGTCAATCGACCATCTTACAGGGTTTTTTTCGTAGGAGCTGTTTGGAATCCATGACTTTAGCCTCGCTTCAGTTATGTTTATCTCTTCGTCTGCCATGTTTACCACATCCTTTCGGGCCTTCACCCTTCTTTCATCTTCATTGTTTTCCAAAAGAGTCAGATCGACGTCTTCTATATCAGACTTTACCATGTGCAGTTCGGGCATGGTCAGGGCGGATTCTGTATCCCCTTTATAACTATAGTCACCCCATTCTATTTCCCAATCAAAAAGAACGTAGTATTTTTCCTCGTCAGCTTTATGCGTTTCATATCTTTCTGTGTGAATGGATTCCGATGGCTTTAGTTTTTTGGAGTCAGGGTATGTTTGGTTGAGCAGTGGTTCATCATCTTCGGTTCTATAGATACCCCAACTGTCTACGGTAAAGTTCAGTGTATCTGCCCTGTTTTTCATGAAACCCTGGACAACCCATTTACCATCACGTACATCTGAAAGATGTAATCCTGTTCTGACATTTCCTTTTCCATGTCTTGTCCAGAATGCTATTCCCGTGTGGGTGTCGTCCTGTCTGTGGAACGCCCTATAGCTCCCCTGTCCCATGTCTATGGCAGGTGATGTTTCATGGAAGTTTGTACCAAGTTCTGTGTCACCAAAAAAGGACACGTTTACAGATTCTCCAGGTTCCAAGTCTCCTTTCCACCTTACAACTTCATCAAAGCCACTGCCCGTTACGTCAGAAGTTTCACAGCTCCCTTCTGTGCATGTAACGTCATGGAAGTCAAAGGAGTCCTCTTCGTCTGGCCCGGTTTTTCTGGGCGCCCGAAAAATGAGTTCTGAGCCATCCATTCTTGTAGAAGATGTAAGAGTAACGTTAAACTGGAACGTGTTGTTCGATGAATGTAAATCCTTGCCGCCGTCTATATTACGGTAGTCCGCTGTTAGGTTTATCCTAGGGACCTCGTCAAAGTCTTCCAGGTTTAATTTGTACTTTAGATCTGTGTCTGAATCCGTTGTATTTACGTAAATTTCTGTGGATTGCATATCGGGGGATGCAACAGAAGGTTTGTATGCTTCAGTGGAATCGAGATTTGTTTTATCTTTTCCATCAAGTTCTAGAACAACCTCTTGTATAATATCTTCTGTCAGTACTTTAACCGACCCCTCACCATCTTCTCTCAACAGAGTTCCATTGGGTAACCAGCTTGATGTTATTTCTTCTGTGATATATGTTTCTGGAAGGTCCCTGGCCTGTACAGTACTTGTCCCCAGGACTAATATGGATATTGCGAAAACAAAAACTGAGAGCCAGTAGGCCTTCGTTTTATCTTGAGTCATAATGCTCTCTCGCTTGTTATTTGAATCTACCATAAAATAAAGTTTTCCTCGCTTTTTCTGTAGTATGTATCAAGTTTTATATCAACTTCCAAATTTTCATTGGGGGATTCAACTGTTAAATTTGAACTTCCTTCCTCCAAACCAATTATTTCGTCTTTGTTCAATACACATCTTTTCTCTTCTTGGGACAGTTGACAAAGTTTTTCTCCGTTTTTGTGAACAACCATTTCGTATGCTCCTTCACCGTTTGCATCTACTTCTGCAAATATATTTGCTCCTTTTGTTTTGTAGCCTCTTGGTATTCCGATATCAAAATTAAGTTCCTGGGCCTCTTCACCTATCGAGAGGGTTTCGTCTATTTCATATGACACAGAAGTGACTGACGGTCCCCTTCCTATGAAAAGACCTGTTGCCTCGTTTCCCATTCCAAAAAATGCGCTTAGAGAAACCAGGCCAACAAGAATGATAATCATAGTGGCCTCGCCCTTACCTGAGTTTCTATGTTCTATTTCCCTGTCTTCATCCAGTCCCTCTATAAATGCGCTATGACCTCTTTTTTTGCTGTTGTACACCTTGGCCCGGTCTTTGGGTAAAATTCTTCGGAAAAGAAGGCCTGTAATTAGTAGGAATCCTGTAACTGCTACTATTATATAGGTCAATCTGAACTCCACTTCTTCTTCGACTACTACCCTGAAACTGTCGGTTGCTATTGCTTCTCTGCCCGTGTACTTTACAAGAGATTCAAATACATAGATTCCTTCTTCAAGGTCCTCGGGCAACATCAGTTCCAACTTTTTCTCTTTACTGTCACCCACGGCAAACGTTTCTGTGCTCTGCGTCAATACCCGGCCTTCACCATCCCTTATTGAATATGTATTTACTACGTCAACGGTTGCTGCTCGTCCACCTATGTTCTGCAATCTAAGGATTCCTTTGACGATCTCTCCGGGAGCCAGTTCCTTTTCTAGGGTATTTAAGGACGTGTCAAAGGCCGGGATATTTGCGTCCTCATGCATTTCTGTTCTTATATCTACATCTGTGAGCGGATCAAATCCTGCTAATACTGTAGGTAGACGGAACTGGCCGCCTCCTATTAGACTTATGTTATACCTTATGCGTATTGTATCATTTTCGTAAAGATTACCGTCCCAGTTTTGGTAACTGCCAAGGCTCATGTTGTAGTGGTAAAGCTTTGCCTTTTCTCCATCAGGGAGGTTTACAGGTATATCACCCTCCAGAATATAGTCTGTTTCGTTGTACAGATTGGTTATAGTTCCATCTTCCGAGTCATGGTATTCTACAGTCCTGTTGTGCATTTCATCTGTTCCTTCAGGTAGATAGTCTGCGACCATAAGTTCGGTGCTTTTCCCTCCAATAGAAGTCATGTTTATTTCTGCACTTGCAATTTGTGGGTTTGTGCGGTCGGGTATCCAGAAGCTTTTTTGGCCTCTGAGGACAACATCATATACATCAATCGTGGTGTTGATCCAATTCTTTTCGACATTTCCTTCTGTATCTTCAACTGTTGAATTTGTGTATACAACTCTTTCTTCACCTGCACCCATCTCCGGGCTCGACATCGTATAGTTAAACCGGACATTGTCATTTTCCTGTAGGTATCCGACCTCCGTCTGCCCCATATCCGAAATGGTCATATTTATGACAGTGTTTTCTTCACCCATTTGGTTTATTTCAACCTCCACTCCTTCGTATTCTGTAATATCAGTTTCCTCACCACCTTCCCACTCGTACTTTGTAATGGTTATCTCTTCCTCTTGGGGCTCTGTAAAGTCATACGGCACTTCGTCGAGTATTTCAACATCTGAAATATTGTTGCTGGCCTCTTCAATATCCAGTATCGTGGTAACTGTTATGTCGGTCTTTTCTTCGGCCACCACAGAATCCGGTCTCAGGTCCTTTGAAATGCTTGTGTTTATAGTTGATACAGTGAAGGATACGTTGTCTTCGCCAACGTTGCCTGCACCGTCTTCGGCTTCCAGAGTAACCGTGTAATCTCCATCGTCAAGCTTTTTCAGGACGTATGTTTCATCTGTTCCAGTGTAGGACGGTTCTTCGTCATCATCTAAATACATTCTATATTCTTCCAGTCCGCTGGGTCCTGGATCTCCTTGCCATTCTAATGTAACGTTTTCAGTGCCTACTACCTCCTCTTCAATGGGTTTTGTTATTTCTACCTCCGGTTCTTTCTTGTCTATATGGAAAGTATCACTTCTTTGTGTTGATTCAACATTCCCAGCAACGTCTTCCGAATAATAACAAACATCCACCTCACACACTTCTCCGTCTGGACATGATACAGTATCTGTAACAGATGGTGAGTCGTAATTTGTGAAACCAAATCTTATATTATCGTACCATATATGTTGTTCGTTTCCACTTGACCAGCCATTACTTCTAGTGACGGGGTCCGCTGACTGAACCACAATTTCTTCTATATTTGTACTGTATTTCAGATTACCAGAATAGGTATCCGTGTTGTCATTTTTATCCCTGCCATAAAATTCATATGTACCATCGCTCCAATTAAATGTTAGCTCCATGTAAGTCCAGGTTTCATATGAACCACTTTCTCCAGTGCCAGTGGGCCCGTCATCATCAATTATAAACCATTCTGGATTATCAGAACCAAATCCTATAACTTCATTACCATTGCTATCCTTAAGGGAAAGTCCACCACCACGACCAGAAGACATATCGTACCACCAGAAACTAATTTTTCGCGGATTTTTACCCCCGGACAAAACATCGGGTTTAATTGATGCCAACTCAATGCTATCGGTACTATCAGTTTCAATTCCTGCAGAATATTCACCCTTGTATACTGGAGATGAATATATTTGGAAGTCTGAATCAAAGACCGTCCAATCACTTAGGTCACCGTTTTCAAAGTTTTCTATTTTTGAAGGACAACTTCCTCCAACATCTATCTCCTCCCAGTACGTAACCTCGCAACCAGAATAGTCGTCCTCGCAAGTTATCTCGTAGTTCACATCCTCGTTGGTCCAGTCATGTCCATCCGGATCTATACTGCTTTCC
>PWFY01000049.1 GCA_003554235.1 Candidatus Aenigmatarchaeota archaeon | reverse complement strand
GTGAACAACTGACATAGTCCAGTCCTGCAAGATAACAGAACTTGACAGACGAAGGTTCTCCGCCATGTTCTCCACAGATACCGACAGAAAGGTCTTCCTTCGTTTCCCTTCCTTTTTCGGTTGTCATCTCCACCAGCTTACCAACGCCGTCTTGATCCAAGACCTGGAAAGGATCCTCGTTGTAAATCCCCTCATCTATGTAGTTCGGTATAAAAGTACCGGAGTCGTCTCTGCTGAATCCAAGTGTCATCTGGGTCAGATCGTTGGTTCCAAAGGAGAAGAACTCGGCTTCCTCTGCTATCTCGTTGGCTGTTACAGCAGCTCTAGGAACCTCTATCATCGTGCCGACCTCATAGTCGACTTCTTTTCTATTACCGAAGACCTCCTCTTCAACGGGTTTTATAACCTTTTCTTTGACCTCTGAAAGCTCCCTGACATGACCAACCAGAGGAACCATTATCTTTGGGTCAACATCTATACCCTCGTCCTTTGCTTCAGAGGCAGCTTCCAATATCGCACGGGTTTGCATTCTATATACTTCAGGGAAGGTTATACCAAGACGACATCCCCTATGACCTAGCATGGGGTTCTCTTCTTTTAGTCGATCGACCCTTGTCTTTATTTCATCTATTTCCAGGCCTGTCTTTTTGGCAAGTTCTCTCTGCCTGTCTTCCTCTGTAGGAGCGAATTCGTGGAGTGGTGGATCAAGTAGTCTTATTATCAAAGGCTTGTCTTCCACTGCCTTAAACAGATCTTTGAAGTCCTCTTTCTGCATAGGCATAAGCTCTTCGAGGGCTTCTTTTCTCTCATCGCTGTCATCGGATATTATCAATCTCTGCATAACTTCAAGCCTTTTTGGTTCGAAGAACATATGCTCTGTTCTGCAGAGACCAATTCCCTCTGCACCGAAATCTATAGCCTTTTTGGCATCCTTGGGCGTATCTGCATTTGTCCTGACACCCATTTTCCTTATATCATCAGCCCACTCAAGAAGCTTCTCAAACTCCTCGGTAAATTCCGGTTCTATGAGAGGAGCTTCACCTAATATAACCTCTCCTGTGGTTCCGTCAATAGTTATTACATCGCCCTTCTCTATTTTCTTTCCGTTGGATTCAAAATACTCTTCTTCAAGGCTTATCTCTATCTCTTCTGCACCAGCAACACATGGCTCGCCCATGCCTCTTGCAACCACCGCAGCATGGCTTGTCATTCCTCCTCTGCTAGTTAGTACACCTTCTGCAGCTGCCAGGCCATGTATATCCTCCGGCGTGGTCTCCGGCCTGACAAGTATTACATTCTCCCCTTCCTCGCCTCGTATCTCGGCCTCATCCGAATCAAACACAACCTTTCCCGAGGCAGCTCCAGGAGAAGCGTTTAAGCCCCTGGTAAGTTCATCTACATCTGCTTCCGGATCTATCCTTTTATGTAGTATCTTCTCAATCTGGTCGCCTTCCAACCTTAGAAGAGCCACTTCCTTGCTTATTATCCCTTCCTCATGCATGTCATGTGCTATCTTAACCGCGGCGTTAGGTGTCCTCTTCCCCGTCCTTGTCTGTAGGATAAAGAGGTTCCCGTCTTCTACTGTAAACTCCAGGTCCTGCATGTCCTTATAGTTCTCCTCAAGGATTCTACAGACTTCCTCAAGCTCTTCATAAATATCTGGCCAGAGTTCTTTTAGATCGGAGATGTGTAGGGGGGTTCTTATACCTGCAACCACGTCTTCACCCTGTGCATTCTGCAAAAACTCGCCGTATATTGTGTTTTCACCTGTAGAAGGATCCCTCGTAAAGGCTACGCCGCTGCCAGAATTTTCACCGGTATTTCCGTAGACCATGGCCTGGATATTCACTGCAGTTCCCAGGTCATGTGGTAGGTTGTTCAACTCACGATATCTTACAGCCCTTTTGTTGTCCCATGAAGCAAAAACTGCCTTTGTGGCTTCAACGAGCTGTTCCCATGGGTCGGATGGTATATCATCAACAAGGTCCTTGTATTTATCTACAACCTCTTTCATCCCTTCTGCATCAAGATCAACATCCTTGTCAACGCCTCTCTTGTTCTTTACCTCATCCATCTTTTCTTCAAACTTTTTGTGAGGTATGCCTCTCACAACCTCACCAAACATATTTATGAAACGTCTGTAACTATCGTATGCAAACCTTTCATCCGTCTTCTCTATAAGACCCTGGACTGTCTCCTCGTTTAAACCAAGATTAAGAACGGTATCCATCATACCCGGCATAGACACGGCAGCACCGGAACGCACAGAAACAAGCAGCGGATCCTTTGGGTTTCCAAACTTTTGGTTCATTTTCTTCTCAAGTTTCTTCATCTTCTTTTTCATCTGCTTCTCTGTCTTTCCGCTAAGTTCACCTTCGTCCAGATAGTTCAAACATGCCTCCGTGGTAACCGTAAAGCCAGGAGGAACGTTGAGACCTATATCGGTCATTTCAGCAAGATTTGAGCCTTTTCCACCGAGGAGTTTTTTCATATCTGCACTGCCTTCTTCAAAAGAATATACATATTTGGTCATGAATATCAGACAAAACTCAATGATTTTTTTTATATTTAAAACTTTTGATGTGGGGATGTCTTGCGATTAGAATTTTAGAGTTCCTGGAGCCTGTAGATCCGGTATCCACAGTCTGGATAGAAGGCTTCCTCTGGATAGTCCAGTTCCTCGTCCGTAAGAATATGTGTAACATTGTAACGTTTAAAATAACCGTAGTCTTCCCATGGCGCAAAAACCCTTCTATCTACCCTGTATCCTGTTATTGTCCACTCTACGGAACTGACTACGGCACCTTCTTCGCCCATAAGAAACTCGTGTGCCTCATATAGCTCGCCGCGGCATGTAGCCCTCCGTTGGTAGTAATCATACATGATAAAGCTCGTGGATATCAAAAAAATCAGAGAAAAAACCATAAATTTTTTCCTGTCTACGCCTCTATAGGCAATGAATACCATAAAGGGTAAAATAGGAAGCCAGTATCTGTAATAGGAAACATTGACGAAGAGAAATACAAAGACCGAGTAAATGACTATAGAAATCCTTTCCAGCTTCGGGCTCTTTCTCCAACCCAAAAATACAGCAGGCAAAAGGGGAATATAATGGTAGAAAAAAATCCTAAGGTTTTCCGCCGATGCATGTGGAAGAAAACCAGACCACGACTGATCCGTTGATAGGTATTCTGCAATTATACTGAAGACACCGGTGTGCCAAAAGTGGCTGTAGATGAAAAACGGCATGGTTCCCAGAATGCCTCCGGCTGCATATTTCCATACATCTTTGTTTCTGTCGAGGAGATAGTTAAGGAATACAGCCAGAGCAAATAGGATAAGCATATACCTCACAGAAACGGTGAAGCCTATCAAAACTCCGGCGAGGAGGTGCCTGTCCTTCTGAAGTGCGTAAAGAGAAAGGAAAAGAAAGAAAAATGATGCGGCCTCGGTCATTATCTGGGAAGACCAAAAAACAAACAAAGGTGCCAGGGCAAAGACTGCAAAAGGATAAATAGGGTTTTCAAATTTTCCCTCACATAGCTTATACAGAACCAATAAAGAAGCTGCACCGAAAAATACAGAAACAAGTCTGCCTGCGAAAACACTCTCACCTGTGAGGATCCAGACAAGTGATACCAAACCAGGAGTAAAAAAAGGCCATTGGAAAGAAACGTTTTCACCCTCACCTATGAAATACTGTGCATTCGAAAGATATGATCCTTCGTCCCAACCAAGAACTGTAGTGTAAGCCAAAGCCACCGAGACCACTACAAAAACAGTCAGGATAACAAACAGTATCAAGACTATTCTATCTGACAAAGCCTTGTGTATATAACCCGGAGACATGTCTGTTCAAATAACCCCAATCCAATTTATAAATTTTGGAAGAAAGGAGTGGTGGGCCGGCCGTGATTTGAACACGGGTCTAAGGCTCCCAAAGCCCTAATGCTAGTCCATTGTAGGAAGCTAGGTTCCTATAAAATGAAAGGGAACCTTTTCTTCTGGCTACACCACCGGCCCGTGAAATAGTAACTTGTGGGGAAGTATTTATTAGGGTTTTGGTGGTCAAAATCCATTTAAGTTTTGAAGAGAAATTAGTTCCGTGTTTGTATGGTTAGGATAGCTATCATTTCGGACCTGCACCTAGGCTTCGGTAGAGGCATGGAAAGAGAGGAAGATCCCTTTGTTGCGGCGGAGAGGGCCTTCGAGAAGGTCGAAGATGAGGATGTGGATATGATAGTTCTAGCCGGAGATATCTTTGATTCTAGGCTTCCTAGGCCGGAACACTGGTCAAGGTTCATGAGGCTGCTTTCCGAGATGAAAAACGGGCGATCTGTCGAAATATCCAGAACAAAGGGTAGGGAAGAGGTGCCTGAAGAATCCATTAGAGGGCTGCCTGTACTTGCAATACATGGGACACATGAAAGGAGGGCAAACGGAATGAAGAACTCGATAGAAGCTCTCGAAGATGCTGGGTTCTTGGTACACATGCATTGTAGTTCGGTTGAACTGAACATCGACGGTGAGAAGGTTGGTGTACATGGAATGAGCGGAGTCCCAGAAAAATATTCCAAAGGCGTGCTGAAAAAGTGGGGGCCTGAGCCCTTTGAAGATGCTTACAATATATTCATGCTTCACCAGGATCTGGAACAGTATATATACAACCCTGCAAGCCCACCGGAGTTAGGTCTCGAGGATCTTCCAGGTGGTTTCGATCTTTATGTATCAGGGCATATACACTGGAAAAACAAAGAAGCTGTGAAAGATGGCCATTTTATTATACCGGGAAGCCTCATCCCAACACAACAAAGAAGAAAGGAGTTTGAAACGCCCAAGGGATTTTATGTAGCAGAGACAGAAACAAACAAAGTCCAGTTCATTGAGATAGACCCACCAAGAAAACTTGTGTACGAAAAGATAGATGCCGGGGGTTCAAATCCAAAGGAAATAAAGGACAGTATCACTGCAAAGATTGAAAAACTCCTTCAAGGAGGATTTGAAAACAAACCTCTCATCAGAATAAAGCTGACAGGGGAACTGGACAGTGGTCTGAATCCAGGTGATATCGATCTATCAAAAATCAGGGAAAAGTACAAAAATGATGCTATTATAACAGTCTTGAAGGACCTTGATGAAGAAGGGATGGAAGGAGCAGAAAAAATAAAAACCCACGAGGACCGGATGCTTTCGGTTGAAGAGATAGGTATGAGGATTCTTAGAAAAAATCTAGAGGGCAACGGATCCGGTATATCCCCCGAACCAATATTCGAAGACCTTGTAGAAGGCAACCTAAACTCTGCACTGAAAAAATTAAAAGAAGGTCATAACAAGGACGAAGAGAAAGAAAAGACAAAGACTGGTGAATGGTGGAAGGGGTACTAAAGATTTAAATTCTTCCGGAAAGCTTTGTATGTGAAAAGTCACTACAACAAGTTGTAAAATCACAAGAGGTGAAAATATTAGAAAAAGTTCTTTTAAGGATCAGAGGGTAGCGATCTTTGTAGATATACAGAATATGTACTACTCTGCGAAAAACCTTTACGACAGCAAGGTGGACTACTCTTCGCTTATAGACATTGCACAGGACGGTAGAAAACTGATCAGATCGATAGCATACGTCATCAAAGCAGAAACACCAGACGAGGAAAACTTTTTCGATGCTCTAAGTGAAATAGGATTCCAGGTCAAGAAGAAGGATCTGAAAGAATTCCATGGTGGAGCAAAGAAAGGAGACTGGGATATGGGTATAGCCATAGATGCAATAAAGATGTCAGAAAAGATTGATGTGGCGGTTTTGGTCACAGGAGACGGTGACTTCCGTTCGTTAGTAGATCATCTTAAGTCGGAAGGAATTCAAGTAGAGGTAATGTCCTTTGGTAAATCCACGGCGGGAGAGCTTGTCGAAGCAAGTGATGTTTTCCTGAACATGGACAAAAAGAAGGATCTGTATCTCATGGAATAAAGTTCTGATATAAGATGATAAGGGGGCTGAAGCTTAGGAATTGGAAGAGTCATCTAGAGTCTGAGCTGGACTTTGGCAGAGGTACAAATGTGCTTGTTGGTACAATGGGTTCAGGCAAGAGTTCAGTCCTCACAGCAATATCATTCGCGCTTTTCGGAACATTTCCTTCACATAGATCCAGAGAGGTTAAGCTGGACGACGTTATAATGCGAAGGCCCCGGAAAAAACAGGAAGCAGAAGTAGAATTAGAATTTGAGATAGGCGGCGACGTTTTCACGGTGATGAGGAAGGTAGAAAGAGGAAAAGGAACCACAGAAGCAAACATAAGAAAGGATGGTGAGCTCCTAGACACAGGGGCCTCGAGAACGACGGAACTTGTGGAAAAGCAACTGAAGGTCGACTACAATCTTTTTTCTCGTGCAGTATACTCTGAGCAAGATGGGCTGGACAACTTCCTGGAGATCCGACGTGGAGAAAGGATGAAAAAGATAGACAACCTTCTGCAGATAGACAGATTTGAAAAATGTAGAAGCAGTGTAACAACCCTGATAAACCGGCTTGTGGATAGGGTTAGCTCAAAAAAGAAGACTGTAGAAGAGCTGGAGGAACAGGAAAATTTCGACAGGATAGAGGAACTGGAGGGGGAGATCAAGGAGATGGAGGATGATTTGGATGGACTTAAGGAAAGGCTGAAAAAGCTAGAAGGAGACTACGATAGGACAAAAAAAGAGATAGAAGGGCTCAGAGAAGGCATGAAAAAGATAAAGGGGCTTGAAAACAAAAAAAGCAACCTCGAAGGTATTATCTCTAGTTTAGAGGAGGATATAAAGTCTCTGAAGAAAAAAACAGAGTTTTCAAAAAAAGAAGTTCAGAAAAAACTAGAAGAAAAGAAAGAAAGGTTGAGAGAAATCAGGGAGAACAAGAAAGAAGTCGATGGAGTTCTGGAGGAACTAAAAGACAAACAGAAAGAAAAAAGGATAAAAATAGGGGACCTTCAAAAAAGGATACAAAAAATCAAGGGAGTAAAAGGAAGGTGTCCAGTCTGTGACAGAAACCTCGACGAAGAGCACAGAAAAGAACTCATCGATGAAAGAAGGGAGAAGATAAACAAAATGGCCGTGGAAAAGGAGGAGGTGGAAGATGAGGTGAAGGAAAAGGAGGAGCGGAAGGAGAAACTGGAGGGGGAGATCAAGGGGGTGGAAGATGAGGTGAAGGAGTTAGAGAAGGTTCTGGAATCTGCCGAGGAACTTGAAAAAAAGAAGAAAAAACTCGGAGGGAAGATAGAAGAAATGGAAAATGTCAGAGGTATACTCGAGGAAAAACGTGAGAAATTCGACAGAAAAAAGATGGAAAAAAAGCAGGAGATTCTCAACAAACTCTCGGGAAACAAAAAAGAAACGGAGGAAAAAATAAGAAATAAGAAGAAACTGTTAGAGGAGAGAAATGAGGAAAAAAATAGACTGAAGAAAAGGAAGAAGAGATTTGAAAAGTATAAAAATGAGATAGAGCAAACGGAAAAGTCGAAAGAAGATCTGAAAAAGTTCAGGAGTGCTCTAAAAACGACACAAAAACAGCTCAGGACGAGATTCATAGAGGCTGTAAATAGTACTCTTTCAAAGGTATGGTCGGGTCTTTACCCCTACGACGACTTCTCAGACCTTAGATTTACTATAAGCGAAGGGGACTACGAACTACAGTTCGAAAACAAAGGCAACTGGCAACCTGTAGAAGGTATGGCCTCGGGCGGAGAAAGAACATCTGCATGTCTTGCACTCAGAATAGCCTTTGCCCTGGTACTTGCCCCTAATCTTAAATGGCTCGTACTCGATGAACCTACACATAACCTAGACAGACATGCTGTAAAGGATCTTTCAAAGCTTCTGGGAGATGAAATATCGGAATTTGTAGACCAGGTATTCCTCATAACACATAATGAGATAATGGAAGAGGCTGCCAGTGGAACCCTACATAGACTTGAAAAAGACAAGAAGAGTGATGGACCCACAAAGGTAATGGAGATCACATAAAGGACTTTGCATCGTCTTCAAACTTATCCTTTTTCTCACAGTATGTCTTTGCAGCTTTCTCCAGGGGCATACCTCTTTCGCTTTCCACACTTTCCCTTTCTCGTATCTGGGCAAACAATGGATAGTTAACGGCCTCGCCTACTATAAAGGCCTCGCCCACACGGAGAGAAGATATTGTATCCAGAACGTCACGGGTGAGGCCCTCGCTGCTCTTGCCTATATGTTCCTGATCATAGGGGTTTGTTATTCTCATTATTATATTGGTGTTGCACTGGGAGAGCGCTGTTGTGTCCAGCTTTATGGGTCTCTGGGAGACCAGACAGAGAGATGAATGGAACTTTCTACCTTCCCTGGCTATCCTCTGAATTATTGGCCTTGAAAGGGCATTGTGCCTCTTTTTTCCTTCAGGTGCAAAGTTATGTGCTTCCTCAAGAACAAGAAGAAACGGTGGTATATCACCGTCCTGTCTTTTGAAGAAGAGGCTTCTTCCGAGGTAGGTAACCAACATCTGTCTTGTCTCCAAAGACGTGAAATCAGAAACATCTATTATCGCGGCCTCACCGGAATTCACCAGGTCCTCCATAGATGGGTTATCTGCAACCCCGAAAAGTCCAGTTCTTTCAAGCTGAGATATCTCGGATAGTAATACCTCCTTAGTCGAGGCTTTTATGGAATCGTCCTGTGCTACCTTATCGGCTATGGCAGAAAGGCCGTAGGCCTCATCGGACCTGTCCTTTCTTATCTCCCTGAGGACCCTTCCTATCTCCCTCCTCTGGGCACCCGAAAGGTTCGGCTTGAGATGGAAGAAGAGTGAAGGTGTGAGGTTAGAAGCTCCTATACAAAAATCACGGCCCCTTATAACCTGTGTCCTGTCTCGGTAGTTCTCATCCTCTCCAAAGCCTATATACTCGCCGTGTGTGTCCACAACTACTGTGCCTACCTGACCTGCTTCCTCGTCCCTATCAAGGAGTTCTTCGATGACAACAGAAGTCAGATAAGACTTTCCTGCACCCGACAATGCCAACACAGCAAGATGCTTCTGTAAGAGCCTGGTCATCGAAAGTTTGACGGGAACTTCGTGGTGACCCACTCTTCCTACATACAGACCTTTGTCCTTGTCCATACCCAGGAAGTCAGAAAGTACATCCTCATCTATAATCTTTACCTCGGTCCCAGGAGAAGGAGGAAACGTGGCTCTCTTTATCCTTCCGTTTTTGTATACCCCCAATGATCTTGCATCGCCTACCAGATATTCCCACCTCTTCGCCGGGAATATTTCTGTTAGCTTTTTGCCCTTTCGCTCGTACTCGCGAACAGACTCAGCACGATCGAAATATCGATTTGTTTTGTATATGTCCGATACACGAGCTATCAGCTTACCTTCCTCTGAACCGAGCATCACGAACTGATTTTGTCGTACCGGAATATTACTTGAGTCCTCGTCTATCACAAAGCTGAACTTGGTCGCAGAAGGACCGTCTGAAGTCGATATAACG
>PWFY01000027.1 GCA_003554235.1 Candidatus Aenigmatarchaeota archaeon | reverse complement strand
TTTATACCTCTAACATCAATTTTCTTGCGCTTTTCACTGTCTTCGGTTAGTTTGCAGTTTATACTTTCTCTTCTGAGTTCATGCTTCCTCCTTTTTCTTCTTCCCTTTCTTTTTCCGCCTGTTGTCTTTCTCCTTGATTTGTTATGTGGCATACTTTCACACCTTCATTCTTTTCATTTAAATACTTTTAACCCATACCTTTAAATATTCTTTTAATAAAAAACAACGTGATATCATGGGTGAAAATGGCAAGAGACCACTTGATGCACTTGAAAAGGCCAGAGGAAAAAGAATCATAGCACACCTGAAAAATGGCGAGAAGATATCAGGGAAGTTAGTGGCGTTTGATCTTCATCTGAACCTTTGGTTAGAAAATGCTGAGAAGGTTGGAGACCAGGACAGTAAGATGAGGTTAGGCACTATAGTAGTCAGAGGAGATAACGTGATATTCGCCTCGCCTGAGTAGCTCTGGTTTCTTTTTGGTGATCTAAATGTCTAAGGGTACACCGTCTGCAGGTAAAAAGAAGAAGCAAACACATGGAATTTGTAGGAGGTGCGGTAGAAAGTCTTTCAACCGCTCCAAAGGCCAGTGTTCAGCCTGCGGTTTCGGCAAGACAAAAAAACTGAAAAATGAAAACTGGAAGAATAAAAAAATAACAGGTGAAAGGAAGGACTGATAAAATGGGCGAGGTTGCAATTTCTCTCAAGATTACACCTGAAGACCCAAAAAAAGATCTTCAAGAGATTCTTGGTGAGATCGAAAAGGAGTTTACAGTAGAGGATTCTGAAACAGAGAGCATAGGTTTTGGTCTTTCTGCCCTTAAAGTCCTTATAGTTAGAGGAGAGGATGAAGGCGGGACCGACGATATAGAGAACTTTATAGAAAATATTGACGGTGTGACTTCTGTAAGAGTGGAAAACGTATCACTTCTTTGAGTGTATCTATAAGTAGCTTGAGGACATCTTAGTTCTATGTTTCGACCAGAACTATTTGAGACCGATGAAAGGCAAGAATTTTTCAGTGATTACTGTGTCAGTGTGCTGGAACTTTTTGATTATATGGATAGGTATCTTGATTCATTGGACCGAAAAATAGAAAGTATCCCTGAGGAAGGAGAAGACGGATTACTTATTTACATAAATGCCTTCATGGATGATATGGAGGGTTCTGTTGATGGCATAAGAGAATGTTTTGATAATCTTCTCAGGGGGGATATCACAGATGAGGAAATATATTACCTCAAGAACGCATACGAAGAAATGATGTCATACAAGGTAGATATAGAGTGCTGTCTGAGGGATTACGAAAGGTGAGTTTTATTTTTATGGTCATGGGCCCGACGGGATTTGAACCCGCGACTCCGAGGTATCTCAGAAAACTTTCCTGAATTTTCTTAAGAGCCTCGTGCTCTGCCAGACTGAGCTACGGGCCCACAGGTTGATTTTAGTTTGAAGAAGGTTATAAATCTTTCCTGGGCTACTTTAACTTGAGTTCGTTTAAGCCACTGTTTCTTTTCATCAGGGTCCTTACCTTTTCAATGTTACTGCCCTTCGATCCAATTACTCTTCCTCTGTCGCTTTTGTCTACCTCCACCAGAGCGGTCTTCCCATTTATTTCAACAGAGTTGGCTTCCATGATCATGTTTCTGACTAACTTTTCTTCATTGTCTTCATATTCAAAAACCTTTATCCTCTTGCCGAGCAGGCGGCCTATTTTCTTTATGTTTTTACCGTCCTTTCCTATTGCCAGACCTGCCTTTCCTTCTTCAACTAAGAAGTAGGAGGACTCATCGTCCTGTATATAGTCCTTTACCTCTACATTCGTTTCTTCTTCAAAGAGGCTTATTGCCTGTATTGCTTCCTTGTCGAATTTTTTCTTCACGCTATCACTTTTTAGGCTCGTATGAAACTTCGTACATTCCTGTTCCGACAGGTACGGTTTGGTTTATTATGACGTTTTCGACTGTGGAGTTTAACTCGTCTGTTTCTCCCTTTATAGATGCCTCTGTTAGATGTCTTACTGTAACCTCAAAGCTTGCCCGGGCCAGAACAGAGCCCTTCTCACCTGCTACCCCATATCTTCCTATTGCTTTTATCTCACCATCGGTTGTCATCATATCTGCTACGAGCATCATATGCCTTATGTCTACATCAAGTCCCTGTTCCTTTATTGTTTTATGACCTTCTTTGAGAATAGTGTTCCTATAGGCCTCGATTCCGAAGACCTTCTGCATTTCTCTTGGATCACCTGATACTGTTTTTGTCGGATCAACACCTTCGACGCCCAAAACCTTTTTGAGGTTTGTTCCTAGGGTCTGTATCATCCAGCTTCCTTTTTTTTCGGTTACTACAGCCTGTGAAATCCCCTTTATTCCTTTTAGATGTTTCCCCATTACTTTGTTTTTCATCCTCTGGAGCTCCCTTACTGATATATCTTCATCCTTCGGTTCTATCTTTATGGCCTCTCCTTCTATCTCAGCTTCATATTTCCTTCTTCCTTTGTTGAGTTTGCCTACGACGTCTTCAAGATCTAGATCCATGCCTTCAAGTTTTTTGCTGTTTACATCTATTTCTATGGATAGATTTAGTAGGTCTACTCTGTCCTCGCTTGCCACATCGCCCATCTTTGTTTCTTTAATGTTTTTTGCTACCTCCTTTGCGCCGTCTTCATTGTTGAAATCATCTTCAAGGTAGACATCCATGGAAGGAGTTTTTATTGTTTTCCTTGCATCGACTACTTCTATCAGTCGTGGTAGTCCCTGGGTAATTTCAACGCCTTGTGCAGATCCTGCAACATGGTATGTACGCATTGTCATCTGAGTAGCAGGTTCAGATATTGACTGGGCTGCTACAACACCAAATGCTTCTCCTGCCTCGAACCTTGCTTTCTTATAAGACTCCTTTGTATTTTTAATTAGCTTCTGTGCCTCCTCTTTGTTTAAATCTTCTTCTTCCATCCTTTCCTTTAATCTGTTCCTAACCTTTTCTGGGAGCTCTTCTTCTAGCTTGTCTACCATCTTTTTGTAATCCATAATATCAATCCATTTCTATCGGGACTTCACCTTCCTTGCTCTTTGCAGGATCAACACCATCTTCACCGGGCGTGAACTGGACTATAACCTTTCTGTTATCCCTTACCGTTCCATCAGCCTCCACCTTCAGGTCCTGGAGAGCATTGACAAGTCTCCTTTCCATGTATCCACTCTTTCTTGTACGAAGGCTTGTGTCCATTAGACCCTCCCTTCCATTCATTATTAGGAAGTAAAATTCCTGTGGTGAAAGTCCATGTAGGAAGGATGAACGTACAAAACCATGGGCTTCCGGGGACAGTTCACCCTTTTCAAACAAGGACAGGGTCCTGTCTTTGTATCCTCTATGTATTCTTTCGCCTCCCAGGGTCTGTTGCCCTACTACTCCGGCTATCTGTGATAATTGCACCATTCCACCTCTTGCGCCGGATTTTGCCATTACTACTGCAGAACTTTTTCTTGGTAGATCATCTCCTACTATCTCATTTGATTCGTTTTGGACCTGTCCCAGCCTTCTGCTTATGTTTGATTCCAGTGACTCCTCCAAGGTCTGTCCAGGGAGTTGGTCGATGTTTCCTTCCTCGAAGTCATCTATCTTACCCTTTACATCCTCTTCTGCTTCTTGTATCATTTCTTCTATTACATTCGTCGAGTCCTCTGAGATTATTACATCGGAGATGCCTATCGTAAACCCTCTTTTATTAATATATTCCAAAGAAAGCCTGCTTGCCTGGTTTATAAAGTCTTTAACCCTCTCGGTCCCATACTTTCTTTCAATTTTTTCAGTTATTTTTCCGGCAAAGGATCCCACTGCTGCCTCGTCTATCATTCCTTTTTTCAGTTCCCCTTCTTCTATTATCACCTTGTCTCCTACTTCTGATTCAAAAGCCAGTGTTATTTCTGGTAGTAGCTTGGAGAATAGCTGCTTTCCTGTGATTGTATCCGATTCAAGGCTTATGTTTTCCACGCCCGACTGCGTGAGAAGTTCCTGCCCTTCTTTCCTTGTAAGTTCTACCGTGTCGTCTGTTAGTAGATACAGTCCCGATATATGGTCCTGGGTACATCCAAGTATCGGTCCACCGAACCTGGGACTTCTGAAGTTTTCTTGAACGAGCATAAGTTCCTCTGCTTCTGCCCTTGCTTCTGCAGTCTGTGGTACATGCAGATTCATTTCGTCTCCATCGAAGTCCGCATTGTATGGATCACATACACAGAGGTTTAGCCTGAATGTTTTCCATGGCATAACCTTGATTTTATGTGCCATTAGGCTCATTCGGTGTAGTGATGGCTGTCTGTTGAATAGAGCAATGTCCCCGTCTTGTAGGTGCCTTTCAACCCTAAAGCCCTTTTCAATTTCCTCTGCAATTTTGTCACAGTTGTCCGGTGTTATTTTCTTCTTGCCGCCATCGGGTCTTTTGAGATAGTTTGCTCCTGGATGTTTTTCTGGCCCGTTTTTCACAAACTTTTTCATTTCTTCAAGGTTGTCTTCTCGAACCTTTTCCGGTATTGTTAGTTCCTTTGCAATTTGCTCTGGGACACCGACTTCATTTATGGATATATTTGGGTCTGGGGATATTACAGTACGGGACGAGAAATCAACCCGCTTCCCTGCAAGATTTCCACGGAATCTGCCTTCCTTTGCCTTGAGTCTCTGTGCTAAAGTTTTCAATGCCCTTCCACTTCTATGTCTTGCCTGGGGAACACTGGAAAGATTGTTATCGAAGAAGGTTGAAACATGGTACTGTAAAAGTTCCCAGAGATCATCTATTATAAAATCAGGCGCACCTATCTCGATATTGTCTGCAAGTCTCTGATTTATTCTTATAAGATCCACAAGCTTATGTGTCAGATCGTCCTCAGATCTCTGGCTCGATTCCAGTGTTATTGAGGGTCTCATGGTTACCGGTGGCACAGGCAGCAGTGTTAGTATAAGCCATTCAGGTCTTCCACCCCCCAGTCCAAATTTCTCAACAGTCTCGTTGCTTATATTTTCGAACCATTCTCTTATTTCTCTAGGGTTTAACTGTTTTCCACCTAATGTAAAGTTGTGCGGTCTATGTCTCTTTACCTTTTTCTGTTCTGCATCACAGTGAGGACATTTTTTCCTCTTTTTGAGGTATAAATTTCTTAGAGGATCGTCCATCTTCTTTAATTCATCATCTTCACCCAACGGCATTTGACATTCCTGGCATGTTGCTCTCAGGAGCTTGTAGATTGTTTTTACATATCTTACATGTATGACCGGCCTAGACAGGTCTATGTAACCAAAATGCCCCGGGCACGAGCCTATGCTCTTTCCACATGTTCTGCATTTCATTCCAGGGTCTATTACACCCATTCTGGGATCCATTACCCCTCCTTCGGCAGGATATCCACTTTTGTCGTATAGTTCTGGTTCTGTAATTTCCCCAACTGCCAGTTCTTTTATGTCCTGCGGGGACATTATTCCAAACTTCACCTTGTCTATTTTTGATGGCATTTATACGGCCTCCTCTACCTCAAGTTTTGGATATATTACCATTGATTTTAATTCATCTAACAGGAGCTTGAACGCGTAGCTCATTGGGACCTCTTCTACATCGCTTTCCTTGCACATTGGACACATTGCCTTCCCCGTCTTTTCGTCTTCGTCTGCTATTATCCCACATTTCTTACAAACAGGCAGGGTCACTTCGTCGGACGAGAACCTTTCCTTCAGGGTCATTGAAGCCCCATGTGCTATGAAACAGTCTTTCTCCATCTCTCCTAGTCTTAGACCACCTTCCTTTGCCCTTCCTTCGGTGGGTTGTTTCGTTAAGAGGGTTACAGGCCCTCTGGACCTTGCGTGTATTTTATTTGAAACCATATGCTCCAGTTTTTCGTAGTAAACTATACCTTGGAATATTTCTGCCTCCATCTTTTCTCCCGTCTCACCATTGTAAAGGACTTCTTTACCATCTGAACGGAAGCCCAACTCCTTTAACTTATCTTTGAAATCTTCATTTGTTTTGCCTGTAAAGGCGGTTCCATCGACTTTCTTGCCCTCGAGTGCACCTGTTTTTCCTGCGAGAACTTCAAGCATCTGTCCCACAGTCTGTCTTGAAGGTATAGCGTGTGGGTTTAATATTACATCGGGTGTTATCCCGTCCTTTGTGAAGGGCAGATTTTCTTCTTTTTCCAATAGACCCAGCACACCCTTCTGTCCGTATCTTGTTGCAAACTTATCACCTAGCTCAGGTATTCTTTGTTCCCTCAATGTTACCTTTACAAGCTTGTTTCCGTCTTCGTTTTCAGATAAAAGAACCTTGTCTGCTACCCCTCCTTCACCATGTCTTACGGTTATAGATGTCTCCCTTCTGTTTTGAATACCTGTTACAAAGTCTCCTGTTCCCATAAATCTAAGTGGAGAAGTTTTACCCACGATGACGTCATTGCCTTCTACTTCAACTTCAGGTGGAACTATTCCGTCTTCTGCCAGTTGTGAATACGCTTCCTCAGACCTGTAGCCTCTCACATCTTTTTCAGGTATCTTTATTTCATCTTCCTGGCCGCCAGAATACCTTTTTTTCTCGGCATCATACGTTCTGAAGAAATAACTTCTTCCAAATCCTCTTTCGACACTTTTTTGATTCATAATCAAAGCGTCTTCTATATTAAAGCCCTTGTAGGATAGGAGTGCTACAACCACATTTTGACCTGCCGGATGCTTGTTGAGCTCTGTTGCCTCCTCTGCCTGGGTTGTTACCAATGGGGTCTGGGAATATGCAAGCAGATTGCTTTTTGTATCTGCTCTGAGAGGATAGTTTGCACTGTAGAAACCCAGGGTCTGTCCTATCATCTTTGCACCATAGCTTATTCTGTCACCTCTGTTGTATTCGGGAAATGGTATCAACGAAGCATTTATTCCTAAAATACTAGCAGGGTGTATTTCCATATGTGTATGCTTTTCTGTGACTTCTTCTTCTGTTGTTGCGACCAACAGGTCTTCTTCTTCAGCTGCGTCTATCCATTCGATTATACCTTCATTGATCAGATCGTTCCAACCCATTTCACCCTCGTCTATCTTTTCGATATGTTTATCCTTTAGCTTAGGATCGCCGTCCTCTACTATTACCAAGGGCCTTCTAACTCTTCCTGTGTCTGTATTTATTTGTATGTTGTCTTCATCTTTGTTGTGCCTAACATTGAATTCTTTCGGAATCTTACCCTCCCTTCTCCCTTCTCTTACCTCTTCTACAATTTCTTTGGGGTCTTCGGTTGTTCCTAAAAATTTTCCGTTTAAAAATACATCAGACATTTTATCAGTTCTTTATTTTGGATTTTATGCTTTCAAGGGATCCCTCGACCTTTTCTTTGTCCAGGCCTGTGGAAATGGAGGCCATCATGGCCAGATACTTCCTAAGGCCAATTGTAGGACCTTCCGGTGTCTGGGTTGCTCCCAGTCTCCCCCAGTGGGTAGCATGTAGTTGCCTTGCGTCAAAGTGCTCTTGCTGGGTTGAAAGGGGAGATGTAACGTTTCTCAGGTGGGCTAGTGTCTTTATGTAGTTTGTCCTTTCAAGTCTTTGTGAAACACCACTTCGTCCGCCCACCCACAGTCCTGTGGCGAATGCAGACTGGATTTGACCTGTGAGCATATCAGATTCTACAACTGTATTTATAGTAGGAACCTTGCCCCTTCTTGCTATTTTCTTATAATTATACTTTATCCTTGATATGAGACCAACCCTTCCAAGTAGTTTGCTTCTGAGGAGTATTTCAAGAAGCTCAGAGCTTGTCCTTATTCTCTTGTTTCTGTAATGGTCTATATCATCAGGTTCCAATTCACCGCCAGATACGAGAAGTATCTTTTTAGCACACCTCCCCAAATATCTCGCCTTGTCAAGTCTGCCTTCCTTGTCCTGGCTTATGTGAGGCAGGAGATATTTGTCTATTACTTCCTGGGCCCTCTCCTTTCTGTACTCCTTTTCTGAAACGTTCATACTTCTGCCTATGTAGTCAAGCGCTTCCTCGGTATCAGATACATCGGTTTCGTATAGGTTAGCATAGATTTCCTCTTGGTATCCTTCTTTTTCTGTAATAGACCTGACTATATCTTTGTCGGTTTCCAGTCCCAGTGCCCTCATAACAACTATGAGAGGAGTTTTACGTACATTAGCAAAGGATATAGTCAGTAGACCATCTCTCTTTTTGTTTATTGTATGTCTCTGGCCCCACCCCCTCCTCTCCGAGTTTATCCTAGCTGAATATTCGATCTTCTTTTTGTCCTTCTTTTCAACTATTACTCTGTTTGGAGCTACTTCCTCAAGTAGCATCAAAACCCTTTCAGTGCCGTTTATTATGAAGTACCCTCCAAGGTCGTCTGGGTCTTCTCCGGCTTCTATAAGTTCTTCGTCGCTCCTTCCTGAAAGCGGGCATTTTTTTGATCGAACCATTATAGGAAGCTCACCTATTTTAACCTCCTTTTGTTCATGTACTTCACCGTCTGCCTTGGTTGTCATTTCAAGGAAAATAGGTGCAGAATAAGTTATGTCCCTCAGCCTTGCCTCCTTCGGGAGTATTTCTCTTAGACTGCCATCTGCTTCTTTTACAGAGGGCCTGCCTACTCTTACTTCGCCAAGTTCTATTAAAAAGTCACCAAGCTTGTCGGATTCGGGTTCTATGGTCTCTATTTCATCTATTATTGCTTGGATCCTTTCGTCTATGAACCTGTTATATGCCTGGATCTGATACTCGGCAAATCCTCTCTCTGATTTGAATGCCTTCAACAATGTCTGTAGTTTTTTGTTGCTCATTGCGGACACTTTTATTTTTCTTCTACTACCAGCCTGTAGTACACAGCTTTTCCTGCAGTAGGGCTATTCCTTGTTATCTTCAAGACATCGCCAACTGAGGCCTCGATTTCCTTTACAACAGGATCTTTGTCGTATATCTTCGGCAGTTGCCTTGGCTTTATCTCAAGATCTTCTAGAAGCTCTTCTTTCTCACTCTCAGAAAGAACCTCGTGTTTCGGCACCCTCACATGCTCCGTTACATCATAATCCTTGCCCATAGTTTCCCCGTTTTATACGAAATATCATACCCTACTTTGAAGAAAGCCTCATGAACTGGTAATTCCCTTTGTTGGTTAACATTTATAAAGGTTTTGGTGTTTTTTCTTAGACTATCGTCGACCTGCCAAAATGTTTTTGATGGGCCCGACGGGATTTGAACCCGCGACTCCTGGGTATCTTTCCTCATTCCCGGCCCTTGGGCCGAGTTGGCTCTTTTAACCTTGAGCATGAAACAGAGTTTGATTTACTAAGCTCCGTTTCGCGGATAGTTAAAAGCCCAGTGCTCTGCCAGACTGAGCTACGGGCCCTTCTGTTAACCCATCGTTTCCAAAAACCTTTCGATGGACCTGTCAAATTTTTTCTCCATGTCTTCTGGAAAGAGGCAGCCTGGTATCTCCCCGTTTCTCTTGTGATGCTGGATGCATTCACAACACTTACCTTTTCTGGGGCATCCGGGATAGGTACAGGTACACAGCTTTTTGTTCTCTTCCAGATTCTGACATCTTTGTTCAGGCATAATACCGGATTTTTTATGGCGCCGCGACCGGGATTTGAACCCGGGTCAGAGCCTCGACAGGGCTCTATGCTAAGCCACTACACCATCGCGGCTTTTGACATAACATTCTTATGGCGAACCTTTTAAGTATTTATGCTTTTAT
>PWFY01000026.1 GCA_003554235.1 Candidatus Aenigmatarchaeota archaeon | reverse complement strand
GCTCTTCCGATCTGTCTCGACCTCGAACTCAACTTCTACGGTCTTGTTCTCCCGGAAGGTTTCGCCGTCTTCAGGTTTCAGTAAAGTTATATCAGGGTCCGTTAACTCTTCCTCTGGTTCCTCGTCTGTGATGTTTTCTTCTTCTGTAACGTCTTCTTCCTCTGTCACATTATCCAGTTCTTCTGGTGTTTCCTCGTCCGGATCTTCTTCGGTAACATTTTCCTGTTCTTCATGTTCGGTAACATTTTCTTCGCCTTCGTCTATGGTGACATCCTCTTCTTTTCCAACCTCACCACTTTCTGGATCTTCTAATACACCTTCTTCTATCATCCTACCTGCAGGTGTGATTACTTCTCCATTCACCGAAGCTACTGCTACACTCAGATTCAGTTCATTTTTCCTACTTCTTTCGAGAACATTTTTGGGAATTTCACATGAGAATACTCCCCTTTCTCTGGTTTCATCAGAGCATAAGACCGATCCCTTCTCGTCAAGTACCTTGATTTCTATATCTCTCCTGCCGATATGTTCGTATGAAAAGCTCAGCTCTGCCTTTCTTGGTTCGTATCCGTCGAAATCTTCAAACCTGAACCCGGTGTCGTACTCTTCACCTAATCTAAGCTTTTCAGGGACCGGTGAGATAGGTTCGTAGTCCTCTCCTATGGTCTCGGGCTGAATGAAGTAACCCGTTAGCTCGCCATGAAAGAAGAAGAGACCTAATGCGAGCATTCCTACAAGTGCAATTAAAACCAGTTTTTGACCCGTTTCGGGACCTCTCGATGAAACTCCCCTATCCTCTTCTATGATAGCCCTGAATCTGTCTTTAGAAGTTTTCACTTCCGTTTCTATTCCGTTGTCTCTTTTTTTGGGGGTGTTCCGGGTCACAGATGTTCCTCCTTAGCAGCTGCAATTAAGCAGGAGTACTGTCGAATGTTATAATACTTATTATACGTGTCGCTCGACGGTTCTGAAAACATTTTCAAATTTTGTATTTTTTTTTTCGACAGAAGAATGTTCGATGACATTTTCCTAGATTTTATGAGCAGGTGCAAGGGCAGTATACTTATAATTTTATAAATAAGAGAATCCCATTTTAAACCGTTGGTCGACGGGTGTATAACATGGGAGCAAACAGCGAAAAGGTAAAGGTAAGGAAGGATCTGCTTTCTATAAAAGATGAAGTAAGAAAACCTGTCAAAAGGAACAACAAGGGAAATGATATAAGAAGGATAGATAAAAAGCTGGATGGTCTGGCGAAAAAGATGGAGGACATAAAAGATTTTCTCCAGTCGGACAGTTCAAGTAGTGTGAAGTCAAGAAAGAAAAAGGAAATTATATGCTTTGTAAAGGACGTCGAAAAGACTACTGCAAGCAAGCTTTCTGAAAAAATGGATCTCTCAAGGACGCGCTGTTCTGAATATCTAAATGAGATGGAAAGAGAGGGAATATTGACTTCCGAGAAAGAAGGAAGGAAGAAATACTATAGGCTGGAAATATGAGCTCAAAAGAACAGAATGAAAAGGAAAATAGGATGATTGCGGTTGTTTCGGGGAAGGGCGGTACAGGTAAGACAGTTTGTTCCTTAAACTTAGCCTCGGCCTTTCATAATATGGGCAAGAATGTTCTTTTGGTTGATGCGGACGTCGAAGATCCCAACCTTGGTATAAACCTGGGTATCCACTCGCCTGAAATGAGCTTGAACCATGTACTGGAAGACAAGGCGGATCCAGAAGAAGCAGTTCATGTTCACGACACAGGCCTTTTTGTTATGCCTTCCTCACTCTCTGTAAACTACACAGGAACAGATTTTCAGTATTTCAGTGATGTTATGGAAAAACAGGATGGTTATGTGATAGCCGACTGCGGTCCAGGCATAAATGAAAAACTTATATCGGTCCTCGAAGCTGCAGATAGCTCTATAGTGGTTACGAATCCTATAAGGACCTCGATATCTGGTGCTCTGAGGGTTATAGAACTGATAAAGGAGATGGATACGGATATAGAAGGAATTGTGGTTAACAATCTTACTTCTAAAGAGCTCCACAAAGAAGAGATAAAGGGCGTGACAGGTTGTGACATACTTGGAAGTATACCCTATGATAGTTTGATCGACGAGAGTATAACACATAAAAGGCCTCTTTTAGAACATTCCCCTCATTCAAGGACATCACACGCTTTCAGAAGTATTGCGCACAATATTCTCGGTGAAGAACACGAAATTTCATACACCGATAGGTTAAAGACTGCTTGCCACTCATTTTACTCGTTTTTCAAATGAGGGTGTCTGTAGGTAAACCAAAATAGGTCCGATTAACTTTTAAGTCTCGGCATCGTAAAATCATATAAAACTTATTATCTCAAAACAAAAGACATCAGGAGGTGGGAAACTATGCCAGAATCTGGAGCTCCATACAAGCGTGGGTACACACAGACCAAGTCGAAGGGTTCAAGACAGAATGTACGCTGCAGTTTCTGTGGAAGAAGAGTCCCCCGTTTCAAGGCCTTCAAGACAAAGACGGGAATGAGGATAAATGCCCCTGAAATCAGGGAGCAGGTAGATGAGAAGGATATGCATCTTCCACAGAAAACCCAGTGGGCTTGTCCAAAGTGTGCAAGGTTCCGAGGAATTGTCCAGCCTAGAAAAGGCCAGGGGTGATTTGAATAGGTTTCAAAGAAAAGCTTTCGGACCTTTCGAAGAAGATTGGGTTCGAGAGAGGGGCACTCAGAGAAAGGCTAAGTAAAGGGGATTCTTCACATGGTCTCAAGGAAAAGCTCGGCGATTTTTCGTTGAGTGAACCGAAACATCTCCTTATACTACCGGAGGTCGAAAGTGTCGAGGACGTGGATATACAGTATCCTCTTCTACAGCCCCACGCCTACGCCAACATAAGATGGAGTGACGTGGATGATGAGCTTATATACAGGGTGGTCGAGCCCAACCTTTCCAAAGAGGAAAGGGAGGTATACGAAGAGATAACTGGCGCATTGATTGAGCTTGTGGATGTGAAACTTTCTACCGTGAAAACGGACGAGGAGGCAATGGAATATCTTCAGGACAAGATAAAAAAAATACTGGATGAACTTGATATAGAGCTTTCCAAGTCTGCCTTCTCGAAGGTTATGTATTATATATACAGGAACTTCGTAGGACTCAATAAGATAGAGCCCTTGCTCCACGATCCCTACATAGAAGATATAGGCTGTGATGGAACATCCACACCTCTCTACATTATACACAAGAAGTTCGGTTCCATTCGGACAAATATAGTTTATGAGGAAGAGGATAGGCTTAAGGAGTTCATAGTCAAGTTGGCAGAGAGATGTGGGAGGTATGTATCCTACGCCGAGCCCCTTCTTGACGGGAGTTTACCTGATGGCTCGAGGGTACAGGCGACCTATTCTGAAGATGTTTCCACCAAGGGACCCAACTTTTCTATAAGGAAGTTTACAGAGGAGCCTTTTTCACCGACAGAAATGATTGATTTAGGAACTGCGAGTCCTGAGATGCTTGCCTATCTTTGGCTCTGTATAGAAAATGGCGTGTCAGTGCTTATATGTGGTGGTGTTGCCTCGGGAAAGACATCCTTTCTCAACGCCGTGTCGCTTTTCATTCCTGAACAGGATAAGATAGTTTCAATCGAGGATACGAGAGAGCTTAACCTACCCCATGAAAACTGGATACCTTCACAAATAAGAACCGGTTTCGGGATGTCTTCTGGGGATGAGAAAAACTATGGGGAGGTGGATATGTATGATCTTCTTAGGGCATCCTTCAGACAGAATCCTGACTATGTTATAGTTGGGGAAGTCCGTGGAGAAGAGGCCTACGTTATGTTTCAAGGCATGTCTTCGGGACATCCTGCTATTTCCACAATGCATGCCGGTGGAGTCGACACCGTCATAAAGAGACTTGAGTCGCCACCTATAGAGCTGCCACCCAGTTTGGTAGAGACCCTGGATCTTGTTGTAAATATGATACATGCGAAGGGTATTAGCGAGTCTGCGAGACGTGTGAAAGAGGTTGTTGAGGTTTTCAGTGTGGATAGAAGCACAGGAGATGCCGATACAAACGGTGTGTTTTCATGGGATCCTGGAAAGGACGGTTTTGATTTCAAGGATCGTTCCGACTTTGTACTTACTAAGATAGCCGATAACAAAGGAATGGATGTGGAGGATATAAGAAGAGAGATAGAGACCAGAAAAAGGTTGATCGAGTGGATGTATAAAAACAGTGTGATGGACTGGAAGGATGTTTCCAGAATAATTTCAGAGTATCTGAGGGATCCTCAAAAAGCCCTGGATAAAAGAGATATAGATAGAAAGGTCTACGTTAGCCCGCCCTCTTCCCTCAAGAGCGATTCATTCGTTGTTGAAGAGTCCGTTGAGCCCGGAGAACCTAAGGAAGAAACCGTGAAAAAGTTAGAAAAGGAAGGCAAGGACCAGTCGGAAAACGAAGAAGAGTATGAGTTCAGCGACAGCGGGAAGACCGTAGACATGGACGACTGACCTTATCTTTATAAACTGCAAATCTAAAAGTTCTTAGTGATGGTTATGAAGAAAGGTATTTCGCCTCTTATCGCTGCCGTGATTCTTATAGCATTTGTAGTGGCAGTAGCCAGTGTCGTAGCTACTTTTTTCACAGATATAGCTGTTGACTGGGGAGAAGACATAGAAGGAGCTGCTCCTGTTCAGTGTGGTATGATGAGGATGGAGATAACAGACTTCAGCACGGAATTGAATGAAGACAACAACGCAACTCTTTCCTTCAGGAGCATAGGTTCGAACATGAACGGAGTCACAATAAACATCTACAGCGACCAGGTCTACGCAGGTTCATTTCAGTGGGACCCCGAAGACGAGGAAGGTACAGATCCCTTTGAAGATGGGCCCGTAGAAGAAGGAATAACGGTGACAGTGGATCTAACCGACGATGTGACCGATACCGATGATGTTATACTTGGGTCGGATGATGTAGCAAACCTTGAGGAGGGTGATGAAGTAGAGATCGTTTCCCTTGACTGTACAGGAATTACAAGTGAGTATATAATAGAAGAAGACGATCTGGTTTGAGAAGGCAGCGCAACTTTCCACAGGTTCGATTAAAGATGTCAGAGAAGGGCGTATCTCCACTAATTGCTATGGTTGTGATGGTGGCCATAGTCATGAGTCTAGCTGTGGTTATAAGCGGCTTCCTCACAGATTTTGTGGGTGAAAGGGAACACGGTGCTAGGGAGGATGCCGGAAGGACAATCGACTGTACATTGATCAACCTTGATCTGAAACTGAACTCCATAGACTACAACGGCGAACTCAACTTCTTTTTGACAAGCAGGAACGATTTCCCGTTAAGGGGAATGAGGGTTGTTACGTACAACCTAGAAGAGGGTACGGTTGAAACAGACAGGGAACCTGAACCCGAGAATCTGGAAGCACTTGAAACTGTCGAGATGACTGTGGATAACATTGTGGACAGTCCTGACAGGATAGAGATAAGGAACATGCACTGCCCTAACTTTGAGTTGGCTGTCCAGAAAGACTGGAGAGATGAGTGGGTGGAAAGCTTCGATTGATTTTAAAGTTGTTCGATTTTCACTTGAGCTTTTTCTCCATGACCAACGTTCCTGATCAGTAGGCTGTGTGAACCGCTTCCCATAGTCAATGATGATTTTATATCCACGCCGGCAGGGATTAGTTTCACCTCGACTTCGTCGGAGGTTCCTGGACTACCCCTCCTTGAAAGCCTTTGTATGTCTTCATCGGAAAGTGCGTGGCTGTAGAGCCTTACGTCGTTGATGTATCCTTTCCAAGCGCCGTAATCCTCTTTTATTGTATCTGGCACATATCCAATAGACTTGTTGTGGTCGTCGGTATCTGGACCATCAGTATGTTCTTCCTTATTGTCCCTTTCTCCGTCTATATAGAGTCTCAGGGCATCACCTTCGTCATCATAGACAAAGGCAACGTGATACCACCTCTCTGTATCAAGAGAACTATTACTATCGACCGAAAGAATTTCAAAGCCAGATACATAACCCCCTGAAAGATAGATTTCGTCGTTCTCTTCAAAAACCGCAAGACCATAGTTATGATAAGCTCCGAATATATAACTTGCTTCTTCATGGACATCACCCACGTTTCCCTGCCAGTTTACCCAGGCAGAAATAGTGAAACTTTCATTTTGGTCAAGGGAATCGTCGTCTGGAACTTGGACTTCATCGTCCAAACCATCAAAATTAAGGGCAGTCCCATAGACAGTATCTGTCCAGTTGGCACCATGTATCTTGCCGTGGTTTTCATATCGGCTGCAATCCATCGTTTCGTTACCCATGCCTTCCTGGAAACGCATGTCCATCGCCCTTCCGTCACCAAAGGTTTTTGTGATAATGTTTCCTTTTGAACGGCAGAGTGCAGACGGTAAGAACCCATTTTCCATTTCATGTGCAAATGTTATAGTGTTGTGTGTGTCGTTTACATTGTACATCCCGTCCCTTACTTCGAGAGAAAGTGTCCTTGAGGTTCCTTCACCTCCCAACTTCACGTTTTCTATAATACTTTCGAGGGATCCCAAGTCTCTCACTGCACCGTCAAATACTGCCATTTCCCTACCTTTCTCTATTGCAGGCATCCCTACCTCGAGAACAAGGCCTATCCCAGTTATTGATATCACTAGGACCAATATTGCAGATATTATGGGATTGACGCCTTTACCATGTAGATTCATTTTATATACACCACATCAACAGTTGATCTCTTCCTGGGATATGGTCCTCGAAGCAGTTAAAGGACAGGTTCCTGATAGAATTCTTGCTTCCTCGACTTCTGGATGTTTAAATTCGTCGATCTCAAATAACCGCGTACTTCCTGGTTGGAGTATTTCATCACCACCAGAAGGACTGTATGTATGAACTGTAAGGTCTTGATGCGCCTCAATTTTAAAGTCGGTTAGTTCCTGGTGGCCGGTGTTTTCCACCTCTATACTTAAATTATGACCACCATTGTACTGGTTGCATTGGACGTTCCTTATAGACATATCTGCCCTGTCACATATGATCCTGTCTATGGACTCTTCTGTTGCCTCACCTGTTCTTCCCTCTACAAAATCCAGTATTTCGGGACCGACTATCGCCGTCACAGCTATGACTATCCCTACAAGAACCAAGGCGCCGAGGAGAGGTGATATACCTTTCTTCATACTAAACTTTATTTGTTTCCTGTTTTACTTAAAATAAATCTTAACTTATCTGTTTTGACCAGGCCCTTTCTTCTGATACCATCCAAGTTCCCGGAAGCGATAGCTCTATTCTATAGAAAATTGCCGTTGATGACCCTCCCTTTATTTCGTAATACCTGGTTTTATCTTTGTCGTTGTGGCTGTCAATAAAGGAGAGTTCTAACACAGAATCATCGTTTATTACCTGGAAATCTACGTAACAGCTTCCACCGTTTTCCAAACGCGAGCTGCATTCTGTTCCATTGATTTTGACGTCTTTGAGGTCCCTTCCGAGTGAGTTTGTTGCAGAGACCTCCAGCGAAGAATCATTCAAGGTCGCCAAAGAGTAGAGATAGTTCTTTTCCCTGCCTCTGTTTTTGTCCTTTGTAAACTCTATGAAGTTCCCAATCCTGTTTTCAATTCCCTCCAGATCCTCCCCTTTCAATGCGGCTATTTCATATGTATTCCTTAACTGACGTTCGAGGTTGTTCAATTCCCCCATCTCCGGGAAAGTGGCTCCTGTCACAGGTTTTCCAACGTTTGTACCTATACTCATGTTTATTATATAGAGGCCCAGTGCCATGACTATACCTATTATCATAATTATCTGTCCCTTTCTATGTAGTTTTGTTCCTTGAATCATTTTACCCATCCATAGACTATTATTTCGCCGGGGTTTCCATCCTCTTCTAAGGTAAAACGCCTCGAGCTTATGACATCCTTGCCATTGGTTTCGATATCTTCACAGCCGTTCTCACAAAAAGTAAGGTTGCTTTTGATGGGATCAGGAAGACATCCGTCAAGTCTGTCACGTGCAAGTGTTGAGTTTGGTGGATTCAGCATACCGTTTAGTTCCAATTCAAGAAGACAGTCTTCCAGTCTGTGTTTTATTTCTCTCTGTTCTGTTTCCACCATCTCCGGCGGTTCGGAGTAGAGAAAGAAAATAGTCAAAAGTACAAGCGTCGAAGCCAGGAAGGCTTCCATCGTGAAGAGTGCACCTTTATTCATTTTTTCACCAGACGACCGCCTTTGGTTTTATTTTTTCTATTGTTCCGTTTTTTGCCTGATACAGGGTTGTGGCTGAGTAGATTTCTACATCTGTATCCTCTGGTATTTCCATGCCCTTCGAAAAGTCCTTGTTTTCTGAAGAAAAATAAACCCTAAAACCATGTTCTATACCGTAGCTTTCCCGTACCTGTTCAACGGTCCATTCTTCCATACTGTTTGCCTTGTTGCCCGAGACCGATTTTTCATCTGTTGGAGAAAAAACAGTTGCGTTCACAGTTGCGTTTTCTGAGTAGGTGAGGTCTTCGTGTTCCACCGAGGTTGTGTTGTCCTGGGAGTAATAGATTTCAACAGTTTTGTTTTCACCACCTTCCATTTCAGTTTCAAAGAGTACCTCAAACTCTTCAATGAATCCATTCCCATCGTTGTTTTTTATGTCGGTCGGAAGCGCATTACCGTCCTCAAAGGCGATTACCGAATCCTTCCATGCACCTGGCCTTCCATGGGTTTCGCCCGCCGAGACAGGCACCTCTATTGTATAGTTTCCCGTTGTATCGTTGTATTCCTCGAGATAAACAGGTACTTTCCATATCCTACTTCCCAGTGAAGGTCTTGTCACCTCGTCGGAATGGTCCCAGTCGGGTGGGATACCTTCTTGTCCAAAGGCCACTTCCCAAAGGTTGAAGGCCCTGCTTTCTAGCTGCAGTGAGTCCTTGGATTGGATATGCCCGGAGTAGTAGTCTGAAAGCTGCCAGACGGTGAAGGCAAAGACTGTGATAAGTATGGCTATAGACACTGCGAAGTCTAGCTGATTTATTCCCTTATCCGACATAGGTATAGATTTAACAGAACTAAATAAATAACTTTTCAGAGGCCAGCCTCGCCTATTCTTATTAGGTCGGAGTCCTCATGGGCTACGTATTCAACAAGTGCATCTCCTGGACTCTGGAAAGATCCTTCTAGGTCTATGTCCAGGCCATACAGGGTTTTATTGTAGGTTTCTCCTCTCAGAGATGTTATGTCGAGGAATATGTAGGCATCTCCTTCGTCCTCAAAGGAAACCCTGTATCTGTTTCCACCTATCTTTTCAGGGAGATCAAGCTTTTTTTTGGCCAGGATTGTTCCGTTGAAACCGTTTGATTCACTTTCTCCATATTCAGAATGCAGCTTCAAACTAACCGAGGCTATGTTTTCCAGGACCAAGTTTGCTTCGGATTCTTCGTGTACCGATGAAAGGCCTATATGGTATTCGTGAAAGGTAGATGCTACAAGAAATAGGACTATTATGGCTATTGCAAGCGCAAGGATATGTGAAAAGTAGTCGGAGATGCCTTTGTTTCGAATGTTCATCAAGAACAAATTCATCTGCCTCCAATAAAAAGCCTTCGCTTAACAGATAAAGTCCACACCGTCGAACGGGGTACATGTGTCTATAGGCTGTACGTTTGGACATCTACCACTGTCTACATGTACCCTAAGCTCCTCCGGTTCTTCTTCAAGGTCGTCGTTCTCGGCAACCAGTCTTGC
>PWFY01000005.1 GCA_003554235.1 Candidatus Aenigmatarchaeota archaeon | reverse complement strand
TGGTTTGTAGGGGCTGTCAACTAGTTTGCAGATTCTTGTATCGCCTTTACCCCTCCTTAAGTACATTCTAAAGGCTGCAGCATGATGAAGTATGTGCCCTCCTATTGCTTCTGTGGGATCGCCGAACATTACATCAGGCTTCGACATAACCTGGTTTGATACGAAAACAGCAATATTGTAAACCTCTGCAAGTCTCTGCAGGTCATGTAAATGTCTGTTCAGTTTTTGCTGTCTAGCGGCAAGATCACCCCTGCCGGTGTAATCTGCCCTGAACTGTCCTGTTAGAGAGTCAACAACGAGAAGTCCTATATCATTGTTCTCTAATATCTCATCGGATTCGTTGGTGAGCACCATCTGGTGGTCCGAGTTGTAGGCTCTTGCAACGTAGATATTGTCAAGGACCTCTTCAGGATCCATGCCTTCGTTTTCAGCTATTTCCTTTATCCTTTCAGGGCGAAAAGTGTTTTCAGTATCTATGAATACACAGCCCTTCTTTAGTCCACCTTCTTCCTCTTCCTTCTGTACATTTACAGCCAACTGAAAGGCCATTTGAGTCTTTCCAGAGCCGTAGCCTCCGTACATCTCACTCATCGACTGTGTTTCTATCCCACCTCCTATAAGTTCGTCTATCTTTTCGGATCCTGTTGTTATCTTGTTTACTTTTTTCTTTTCTTCATAGACCTTCGATGCCGTATTAAAACCCATCTCCAGTTCCTTTCTGGCCCCATTTATTATTTTTTCAGCAGTGGATTCGCCTATTGAAGTCTTCCCTGTTATCTCTCCAGAGGACGCAGCCGCAAGAGACATGAGATCCTTGTAACCTTCGTCCTTTAGCTTCTCTGCGGTCTTCTCCCCCACACCAGGGAGATCTTTTAAGTCTATTTCGTCTGTCATCTAACCACAAGTCCATTGAATTTGGATTCTTAAATATCTTAGAGGGACTCAAGTATCTCTTTGGCCTCTTCCCTTGCATCCGCCCTTTCTGAAGAATTGACCAGTATCTCAGGTCTTCCAAAGAAGTCATTCATCTTCACGCGACCCTTTACCCGTACCTCTTTACCAAGTATTTCGTTACATTTTTCAGAGAACTCCTCCATGTCTTTACCCTCGTTTGTCATTTCCCATGCTTCATTTCTTTCAACATCGACGAGGTCCTCGGCCTGTTCCCCGAAGAAAACGGCTCTTATAGAGTCGGTTCCATCGTCGACTACTGCTGATATTACCATGTTTACTTCGAACTCTTCATGTTCTTCACACTCCTCCCCCTCTACCCTTTCCCCACATTCAGGACACTTCTTAAAGAAAGGACTTTTACTGAATATGTTTACTACCGTTCCCCTTATCTCGGCACTTTGTCCAGGCGCAAGTTTGCTTATATTCTTTCTTTTAAACCCTCCTGTATAGGAATCATCTCCTACTTCAATATCTATCTCCTCGTCAACCTCTTTCAACTCCCCCGATCTTCCAAGTCTGAGTTCAGGACGGTCCCTGTTGTCTTCGGTTACATAACCGTTTTCTATCCTTATTGTGTCGCCTACCCCCACCCTTTCCTCCTCTATAAACTTTTCAACCTCTTCGTTCCACAGAGAGAACCTGACCGATCCTGTCTCATCACGTAGTATTATATTAGCAACCTTTCCTTTTCCATTGTCAGTTTCAAACTCCCTTGGTTCAAATATTCGTTCAATCTTTCCTACAACCGTTGCTTTGTTCATTCCAGAGACTATATTCTCTATATCAAGAGAGTCGCTGTCTTCGTCTATAAGTTCTATACCTGCTTCCTTTGCGACTATATGTGCGGCGCCTTCCTTGGATATGAGTCCGTTGTACTCCTTCTCCTTGTTTTCTATCTTCTCAACTACTTCATCTATGTCAATTCCTTTCTCCTCTGCTATCATTTCAGCTAGTTTCTTTACATCTTCCTTCATAGAATCACAAAATAAAAAAGGTGGAATTTAGAAGCCTTTTCTGCTTGCAAGCCTGACGTCTTTGGCCTTTACTGTTTTTCTTCCTGCGTGTTCTGCCAGTGCTGCTGATTCTGCTGCCAAATCCGCTGCAATTTCTTCAAGTACCTCCGAGAACTCCTCGACTGCTTCTTCGGACACTCTTTTTGCTCCCTGGCTCCTAATAAGCCTGTCTACAGGCGCTAAAGGTAATTCACCCATTTAAAACACCACAGAGAAGGATTGAATCCAAGCTATTTAAAATTTATCCAGGACGTTACTCTTTTATTTTAATTTAATCTAGTATAGTATATGTCCGAAAAGACACTTGTTCTTGCAGTGGACAGGGATGACGATTTAGGAAGAAAGACAGATTTCAATGGGCCTGTGGTGGGTAGAGAAGACAACTTGGAGGCGGCCAAGGCACTTGCACTTTCGGACCCCGAAGACTCGGATTCTAATACTATATTCCAGGCAGTTAAGGTACACGATTCAAAGGAAAACACAGAAGTCGCTACAATAACAGGCCATTCACGTGTTGGTATCAAAAGCGATGAGGAGCTTGCGAGGCAGCTTAGAGAGGTTTTGGATGAAACCGGGATCGAAAGGGTGGTCCTTGTTGTGGATGGAACAGAGGACGAACAGATACTTCCCATAGTTCAGAACTATGCTGATATAGTTTCTGTAAAGAGGGTAATAATAAAACAGAGCGAAAGGTTAGAGGGTATGTACTATCAGATAAATGAGTTCTTCAAAGAGGTTCTTTCAGATCCCAAGATGGGAAGAATATTCTTTGGCATTCCTGCGATATTCCTTATATTTTACTCGATACTTGGAATTAGAGGTTGGAGGTTGACCCTGGGTGTCCTGGGTGCCTATCTCCTTATAAGAGGCTTCCACCTCGAGGAACCGTTGCACAAGGCCTACGATGAACTCCGGACCTCCTTCACAGCAAGGAGAGTCACATTCTTCTTTTATATTGTTTCGCTTGCAATAGCGGCTATAGCTATAAACAGTGGTTATGATGCGCTCCAGGTTTCACCAGCAGGTGATGTCATAGAGTCAACTGCTGTTTTCATTGAAGGCTCTATTCATCTTTTTTTCCTTTCGTTTTTGGTATCTATGGTAGGGAGGTCTATAATTTTCTACCGTGAAAGAAAGACCATACTAAGACATTCTACTTATACAGCCTTCTTTCTTGGTTTCACCGTCGTGGTTTCTGAGGCAAGTGGCGTAATACTGCATCCAGAGAGAGGCCTCGCAAGGTTCGGGTTTTCCATATTCTTAGGCCTCGTGTTTATACTGATAACTCTCACATTGGAGAAAATTTATACTTAGTATAAAATATGTTTTATTGTATATATTTTATATACAATATTTTGTTAAGTATTTTTTCTAAAATATTTTTTGTAGAAAATATTTATTAAAACATCTTTTAAAAAATATCTAATGAAAAGAATAATATTAAATATTTAAATACTTACGATGCGTAATTATACGCGGGTGTAGGACGTGTCTAACGAGGATGTTTTCAAGGATTTATTTTTACAAGAGAAGCCGGCGGAGATGCTTGTTTTCTTGAAACAGGGCGAGAATCCCAACTATGCAACCGAGGTAAGCAAAGGCGTTGACTGTACCTATTCGCATACTATAAAGGTATTAGACCACTTCGAAGAGCTTGATCTGGTCGAATTTACAAAGGAGGGACGAATAAAGCTTATAGAGCTTACCGAAGACGGAAAGGAAATAGCCCATGATCTTGAAGGTTTGGTTCGAAAGTTCAAAAGAAAATCTCAGCAAGTTGACGAAGAGGATTCTGACGAAGAGAATTCTGAAGAAGAAGAAGAGTAGTTTTTTCTTACACAACGATTTGATAAACTAATAACTGTGGTTTGTCGTTTAACGGTGTTTTTTAGCTAGTTCCCCTGGGGTTTCAATCGACATTTTCTTTCTCAATAACGTTTTGTTGTAAACCTTTATTTACTAGAAACTTAATATTTATAACAAAATGTTGTGAAGTAAACTTTTAGTTCAGAGGTGATTTTTTGTCAAAAGGAAACGAAAAACCTGTTCCAATCAAAGGCGGAACACTGAAAAGTAAGGAAAGCCTTTATTTCCCTTCTGTTCAGGGTGATAAATGGGCTGCGATAGATAGTGATATAAGATGGGATCTCGAGGACATAATAAACCATATTTTCCCTGAGGAATACCAAGAAAGAAGTAATAAATATGCCTCGAAGCTTGTTGATTTTGTACTTTCAAATCCCGACGGTGTGGACAAGGATATGCTTTCTGATTTCCTCGAAAGCCAGGGAATACCTTCTTCCACGGCCTACAATGTTGTTATACCCAAGCTAGTTAAGTTCGGTATATTACAAAGAGAAAGAGAGTCCGTGGAATCCGACCCCGGAAGAGGTTGGTTCATGATACTTAAACCCTCAAAGTCCTTTTCCTCGCATCTAGAGAAGTTGGCCAGGGAGTGGAAAAGTATCTGTAAAACTGCTCTGAAAAATAGATAAAAGAATATATGTTTTTTCAAGTATATACTTTAAAATATTTTTCATATAAATTATTTTATAAAATACATCTTCTAAAGTATCTTTTAATAACTATTTGTTATAAAATATATTTTTAAGTGGTTTTTAGTAAAACTCACGAAAATGTGAGAGTTAGCGGCAATCCTCACAGCATTTTAGAAGCTTTAAATGATTCTAGAAGTTATTATAAGACTTAAAACAACTAAAGAAGGACTTAAACAAATTTAAATTAAAAATAAAAGAATTTAAGGGGTTTATCCTATGTATCGAGCACTTTCAGACTTCTTCTTGGCCTTAGGGAATCTTATTGGTGGTGGTATCTGAAGAGACTCGGATATGTCTATGGCCTTTGTCAATGACTTCCTCATTATACTGTTTATCGTTGGAACTACTACTTCATCTGGGAGATCCTTGTCTTCCTTCCAATCTTCCAGTATTCCCTCGGGGTCTTCGACCATAAAAATCACTTCTCCACCCATTTTTATCTCTGCTACCGGTTCTTCTGAGTCTTCCTTGTTGTACTCACAGGAATACTCAAAATCTATGGAAAGGGCCTCTTTATCAAGGCTGCCCACCTTCTTCAGATCTACTTCCTTTATCCTCGGCGTGTTGTTGACCTTGAGATTTCCACCGATGTCTTTGCCTCTATTTGAGCTAATACTCCTAAGGTTTACACCTATTACTGGCATTATAACACCTCCTTGAAACAAGAAAGGTTTTTACCTTGAAGTTTATAAAAGTGACATTACAACTAAATGTATCCAGATTGGAGTTGAGCCCCGTAGTCTAGCGGTCAAATACTTTAGGCCAAGGATGTGAGGTTCTGGACCTCATGGCCCAGGTTCGAATCCTGGCGGGGCTATCATGGTTTCAATGGTTGGCATAACAAAACAACAGGCTCTTGCAATATTCGTGGTAATGCTTTTCGGTGGGTCCGCCCTGGCCTATGCTGTTTCCATGGCCTTCCCGGGTGGTGAACAAACTGGAGTTGAAGGACGAGCCTTTGTGGAAATAGGAATATGTGGAGAAGAAAAAGAAGTTACACAGTCTTCCAAGGAGTTCGATTTTGGAGAGATAAGGGTCCACGAGGACAACACGGTTACTTTTCCTATTGAGAGTGGTGCAAGCCTCGGGCATGTGTTTGATACGATGGATAAGAGTTTCAGTAGAAATGAATTAATGGGGTATGAGAACAACAACATGTGCAATACGACCTGGGCCAACAGTGTTAGTGTCTCAAGGGGAAGATTTCTTGAAGGCAGGGAAGATCAACCCATGGAAAGTATAAACCAATACAGGGAGTATGAACTCAAGCATGGAGACTATATATCAGTGAGGTATGACTGACTACCTGAGGTTGAATCCTTTTACTATTGCACCGGACTCCTTTACTACCTCTGCCTCTTTTTTTACCTCTTGGACTATGTCGTATTCAGAATTAGATCCCTTGCCTGCTATAACAGCCTTCTCTCCCCTGAGATATACTGCAGTTTCGTTTCTTTCTTCTATGATTTCTTTGACAGCCCTCGTCAACGTTCCTATGTCCTCCACCGGAACCCTTTCCTTGAAAAGGTCTTTGTTGGTTTCCTTGGCCTTTTCCACAACCTTTTTGCATATCTCCCTTTCCAGACTTTTTATATACTTGTCCTGGTCCTTCCATTCTTCAAAGAGATCCTCGGGGTCACGGGGCCTCTTCTCATAACCCCTTTCCTCGGATCCGGCGTATTCCTCCAGTCTTTCAATTCTTCTTTTTTTATCCTGCCATTCTTCTATAAACCTCTCTACAACGTTTACAATTTGATCGGCGGGAACGTCAAATATTTCGCAAAGGTCGTCCAGGGTATGGCCTTTTATATCAATCATTTCCTCCAGCTCCTCCCTTTTCTTCTTTCTGAATTTTCTATGATCTTTGGCTGCTCTACCTGATTTGAACTCTAGTCTAACAACACCATCCTGTACCTTTGTGCTGTTGACAATTACTATTTCCTCCACTTCTTCTGTGTTTTCTACATGTGTGCCTCCACAGGCTTCGACATCCTTTCCATCCCCTATGTTTATTATCCTAAGCTCGTTGCCAGGCGGTACGCCTCCCTGGTATATTTTAAAACCGTACTTCATTTCCGCCTCTGACTTCTTCATTGTACCTTTTTCAACTTCAAGGCCCTCTTTTATCCATCTATTGGCCACTTCCTCTATTTTTTCCAGATTTGTCTTGTCTATTTTTTCGTAATGTGTTATGTCCAGCCTGGCCTTTTCCTCCGTTTTCTTTGCTCCGGCCTGAGATATATGATCTCCGAGTATTTCTGCTGCAGCACCGTTTATTATGTGAGTTGCGGTGTGGTGTTGCATCAGCTGTTTTCTTCTATCCCAGTTTATCTTTCCCCTGACAGTTTCCCTTTCACCGAAGTCAAAGTCTTTCATTTTATGGAGGATTATACCGGCTTCGTTTATAGCTTCTGAGACCTTAAAACCGTTTATAGTTCCCCGGTCGCTCATCTGACCTCCTTGGGTAGGGTAAAAACAGGTCCGATCGAGAACAACGTATTTTTCATCATCTCTGTCCAATATTTTAACCACCTCGGCCTTGAAGTCCACTGCAGTTTCGTCATAGAAAAGTTTCTCCGTTTTCTCAACACCTTCAAGGTCAAAGCCCGTCTCTTCACCACCCCTTTCTTCACCTTTCCTTAGATGTTTTTCGGACACCATAGAGTAAAAGTTCTGTGGTACCTCTACGTCGACGCCAGATCTTTTGAGAAGTTCCGGCGATATACCATGTGTGTCATACAACTCAACAAGCCTTTCCTCATCGATTTCACTTCCTTTTAACCCTTCTATCGTCTTCCTTGCCTTCTTCATCATTTCTTTGTGTTTTTTTTGCTCATGTCTCATTATCCTTTTTGCCTGGTCTAAGTTGTCCCTGAGCTCTGGGAAAAGCTGATGCAGCTCTTCTGCGTGCCATTCCATTACCTCCTCGAGTTCAAGCTCCCATCCGTACTTGTCTATAAAATCTAGTGCCCTTCTGAGTATGGCCCTGAGGGAGTGTTTTTCTCCTGTATTGGACGGAAGAGCTCCGTCAACAAATGCAAAAAGCAGGGCCCTTGTATGATCTGCTATTGAGTATATGGCTGCCATGGTGTTTACTTCTTCTTTAAGTCTTTCACTTTTTACATTGAGATCGTCTGCCACATCCTTCCAGACGGATTCTACATTCTCTACTTCATCAATATTCAATTCCCCGGAGCGCACGGAAAACTTTCTTAAAAGTTCTTTGTCTCTTTCGATGCCAGTATTCTCTATAAGCTTTCCCACGACGTAGGGCATCGAGGCCTGGTACGATGTCTCTGTCCCCTGTGTTAACCAAGTTATTCTTTCGTGCCCCATACCCATATCAAGGACCTTGGTGTCAAGTTCTATGTATCCTCTCTCTGATTCATCGACTTTGTAGGACATGTAGACCTGGTTAAAAAGTTCCATCCCACCGACGAAGAACTCTAGTGAAACGCCGAGGTTTCCTCCACCGCCCCACGAGTCTTCATGGATCACAACTTTTTTTTCAGGTATCCCCAGTCCCTTGACGAGCCATTCCAACATGTCCTGGAAATATCCGGACTGGTCATAGTTTTCAGGGGTTTCAAATGCGTGTTGTCCTATGTGATTATGTAATACATAATGGGCTCCGGTCACACCTACGTTTTCTATGTCGTTGAACCTAAGGGATGGTTGAGGTATGACCAGGGGGTTTGCAGGTGGTTCTACTTCACCTGAAACGACGTATGGCTGAAAGTCGTATATGGAGGCACGTACAAATTCAGTATCGTTTCTCCATCTTGCGAGTACAGGGTATCTGTTTATCCCTGTATACCCCCTCTTCTCCATGAAGTCTTTAAACTCGGTCCATGTTGAGGTATAGTCAAGTTTTTTTTCAGCCGGAGAGTTTCCTATGAAGCTGTATCCACCAGAGCATCTACCTTCGCCACAGACCTTTCTGTCATTGTTCTTGGACCAGAAATATCTGCCGCAGTTTTTGCACCTACCTCTATGAAAATCCCTCTCCTTTAACTTGTCCACAGGGAAGAACTCTTTGGGATTTTTGGCTGCTTCCTTCCGTATCTGATCCTTTAGATGCTCGATTTTCCCCATAGCAATCAACTATAATTACAAATAAGAGAAAAATAAACGTTCTGGTTTTCTATCCTTCGAACAGGCTTCCAAGGCCTTCTGCTGCTTCTTCTTCTCCCTTTTCATCCTCTTCTTCTTCAGCTTCCTCTTCTTCCTCTTCTTCGACTGCTTCATCCTTTGCTTCAGCTGGTGCTGTGCTTGCTGCCGGAACAGCTGCACTTTCGACTGCTTCATCTATGTCTACATCTTCCAGAGCGGCTACCAGTGACTTGACCCTTGATTCATCAACTTCGATTCCTGCGGCTTCAAGCACTTCGGTTACATTTTCTTCTGTTATTTCCTTGCCTGCAGAGTGAAGAAGCATGGCGGACTGTACGTACTCCATTCATGACACCTCCTCATCAACCTTAGATTTAAGGCTTTTTGTTTTTGCGTTGTTTATTCTTATAATATCTTCCATTGTTTCCTTGGTAGGGAACTCGGTTTCTATAGATAAGGACTTGGCCTCGGCCCATGCCTTTGTTAACAACGGTCTTATGGTTTCCTGGGTTACGTGGCCTGAATTTATGGAAAGGTTCATGGCTCTTTGGTATGCCATTTTTATCTTGCCTCTGTATTCATCCAGATCCAGCTTTAGATCATCGGGTTCGAATATGTGGCCGTCCTCCCAGACCGCTTTTAGACTTAGCCCTATCTCCATGGGCTCCATGTCCAACATCTTTAGGGCTTCAGCTACTTCGTGGCTTATTTCCTCACCTTCCTCAACAACCTTGCATTCCTCAACAACCTTAATCTCGCCGTCGTCTATAGAGGTCTGGATACCTGCGTTCTGTAATTTTCCGATTGCAGGTCCTGGATCTATGCCTGTCCCTCCCTCAGGAATAACTATGTCGTTGGGTGCTATGTCTCCTGATTGTGCGGGCGCAGAGCTCTTGTTTTCCTGGAGATAGGAATAGAGGCTGAAGGGATTCATCTCTGTAAAAACAAAGGCGGATTCTCCTAACAGCCTTTCCTTCAGATCTTCTATATCATCTCTTTTTGCCTCATCCAAGGCCATCTTCATTAAAGTCTTCCTTGACATTCTTATCTTGGCCTTACCATGCAGGTCCTTTCTTATGTCCTGTAGCTGTGGTCCAGGTATCTTATACATACTTGTGATGCCTATCACAGGTTTTTCTTCCAACAGATTCTTGATCTGCTTTACTTCCCTTTTCTTCCATTTCTTTACCATCATATCAGCCTCACTGGTTTGGACATGGTCAGTTTTAGATAGACGGAGTCAATCTGTTGCGGTCCTTTTGGAAGGTTGGACCCAAATACTTCGAGAACAGCTTCTACATTTTCTTTTATCTTTTTAGCAGACATGTCTTCTGTGCCGACGGGAAAGTGAAGAGTAGGATCTTCCCCTAATTTTATTCCCAGTGCATTCCCCCTCTTTTTCAGCGTCTTTTCGAGGTCTGCGTCGGGGGGGAACGGCTTAGGCATCTTACCCCTTGGTCCAAGTACCGGTCCCATTACCTGACCTACCTTGGGCATTAATGGAGCCTCACCTAAGAAATAGTCGTTTTCTTGGGCAATTTTCTTTACCTTGTCTTTGTTTCCTTCTAAATCTTCAAGGTCGTCCTTTGTTATAAGATTTACATCCAGCTTCTTGGCATCAGGGACCTTTGTATCGGCTATGACACAGACCTCTCTTTCCTTCCCTCTTCCATGTGGTAGTATTACATCGGCCGAGAACCTGTTTTCTGGATCGGTTAGCTCTACGCCACCTAAATTTATTATCAAGTCTACTGTCTGTAAGAAATCCCTCTCCTTGCTTTCTTCTTTTAAACCTTCAATCTTTTCTAAAGCTTCTTCGTTCATGATTCACCTCCTACCATCAGAAACGATGGTAGTAAACGGTGCAACCCAATAATATCTTTAAACTATTTAAATCTATTCCTCTTTTTCTTCTTCTGCCTCCTCCAACCATTTCAGCGCACCAAGGCCGGGCTGCTTCATTGTAAGGCCTACCTTATTGTCCTTTGAATACGAAACGGATATAGTCCTTGCCCTGACAAGGTCACTGTTTTTTAGTCTCCTCCCACTTTCCTTTCCTTCCAGCGAATCGTTCTTCTCATCGTAGTTTACATAGTCGTCCATAATCTGTGAAACGTGTATGAGGGCATCTATTGGACCTATTCTTACGAACCCAC
>PWFY01000072.1 GCA_003554235.1 Candidatus Aenigmatarchaeota archaeon | reverse complement strand
GTTCAAGTCCTCCGATCCGGCCATAGTTCTTTCGACTTCGGGAATGCTTACAGGTGGTCCTGTGATGGAATATCTAAAGAAGTTTGCCCCTGACGAAGAAAACATGCTTATATTTGTCGGTTATCAGGCCGAAGGTACCACAGGCAGAAGAATACAGAAAGGATGGGATGAGATACCCATGGAGATAGATGGGAAGAGAAAGACGGTTGAGCTCAATCTTGAGGTAGGAACTGTCGAAGGACTTTCCGGACATTCCGACAGAAACCAACTAATAAATTTTGTCAATGCCCTGGACAGTAAGCCAAACAAGATACTTACAGTGCACGGTGATGAGAATAGTTGTGTCCAGCTTGCCCGTACCTTGCATAATATATTCAACCGTGAGACCATACCTATAGAAAACCTCGAGACAACAAGGCTAAAGTAGGCCCTTATTTTAACTTAAAAAACAAATAGTTCACTATGGCTGATTGTGATTACTGCGATAGGAAGGCTGATATTCCTTTTAAGTGTAAGTTCTGTGGTGGTGTATTTTGTTCATCCCACAGACTACCAGAAAGTCATGGATGTCTTGGTTTGGAAGGATACAAAGAAAAGGCCAGCGGTGATTTAAAGGTCATATATGAGCCCTTTCAGTCCGATTCGTCTTCTGAAAAAGAATCCAAACGGAGTTCTTTCCCGAGTTTTCTTTCCCGGATAACAAAAAACTGTTATTCATTGATTATAGCCATTTCAGTAGTTGTTTTCATACTTCAGGGTCTTTTTTTCGAATACCTTAACTACTTCTGGCTTCCATTGGAAGTAGGCAAAATACTCCAGAAGCCATGGACACTGATTACCTCTGTATTCCTCCATGCCAATACCTGGCACCTATTCGTCAATATGTTCGTTCTTTTCTTTTTCGGCAAGGAACTTGAAAAGAAGATAGGAAGCAAAAGTTTCCTTAAAATTTATCTTCTGGCGGGTTTTGTGGGAGGCTTGGGATTTTTGCTTGCTGTTTCAGTCATGGGTGCTCCACAGGTTGATATGGGCGGTATGGGGGCTTCAGGAGCTATATTCGGAGTTTTAGGCACACTTGCAATGATAGCACCCGAAATAAAGGTTTTCTTCATGTTTATTCCTGTGCCTATAAAGATAAGACATTTTTTACTGGTCTACGCAGTTTTTGATATATTCTTACTCCGGGTAGGTGGAATGCTTGGAAGCGCAGCGCATCTCTTTGGATTATTGGTCGGCGCGGTCTACGGCTATAAGATACTAAAGAATAAAGGAAGAAATAGAAGACTGGGTAGTCTTTTTAGGAAGTTCTAAAGAGTATCTTTCACTCCTTTTCCCCACGAACCACTTCAGCATACGAGGGAGCCACGACAATGTAGTTCTCGTCTATACCAGCGATGTCACCGTCTACTGCAGTACATGTCTTCCTTATTCTCTCTATTGCCCTCTTCAAGTCTGACATGTCCTTCTCCTTGATTCTCTTTATCTTTACAAAGACTATTCTCCCTTCCCGTACAGACTTCTGTACATCCTCTGCGTCTTTGTACTCTTCTAGTTCGGTGACTTCTATTGGAACAGCCCTTACTGTACCCTCATTGACTTCCTCAGAAAGCTCAAGTAGATCTCTCTCCTCGATCTGATTCTCTTCCTTGCCTAAGATATCTTTCAGTGCCAAGTTCTCACCTGTTTAATTTTTACAATCAAGTTATATAAAACTATTCACATGCTACTTATTGCTGACTGATTCTAGCATCGATACTATGTTCCAAATCTGTGTTCTTGTGTACATAGGTATGTTGGCATCGTTTGAAACCTCATCTAGCTTCGAAGTGCATGAGTTTACGCGGACGGAAAGTTCTTTGTCTTCTTCGCCTAGTATCTGTATGCAGTCCTTGCATTCTCTCTGTATGTTCCGCGGTACAGATACGTCTTCTGAAACCTTTTCTAGCATATCTACTATAGGTTCAAGCTCTTTTTTCATACCTTTCACCGTTTTCTGTTTGTACATAGAGGATCTGATGACTATGAATTTATGAAAATTTAACTATAAAAAGCTTTTCGTCCTATAGCTCCTTTATTTTACCATCAAAAATATCTTCTAGGATCGATATCATCGCATTTTTTATTTCTTCCATATCGGCATTTCTTCCATTTCCTGATGCTGCTGCATCATGACCACCTGCCGATCCATCAAGCAAGTCTTGTATCTCCGAAAAGAGATCCTTTCCAAGATGTATGTCTTCTGTTAGTTCTCTTCTACATCTCCCACTGACTCTCATTGAATCGCTTCTGGGCGAAAATACTATGGCTATATCTGCCCCCACCTTCAAAAGAGTCCGCGCAGATGCTGCCTCAAAGGATCCTACATAGGAGAAAACCAGTATTTTTTCACCTATTTCATATATCTTGGATCTTGATACGGCCTTTAGTCTTGCTATTCTTTCAGAACGGTCAATGGGCGTGCTTAGAACTGAAAGTATTTCCGAGTATGTCCCATCGGTTTTTGGTAAAAGTTCTGATATGATTTTAAACTGTTTTTCTTCTGCAAGTCTAAGGTGCGAGGTATCTGCTACTATCCCACATATAAGCGCCTCGGCTGCCTTTTTGTTTATATCCCATTGCCCTGCTAGAATCTCATAGACAATTTCAGAGGTTGATCTGGCTTCGGGGTCTGTTACAGCCAAATCCACTGTATCTATCAGATCACTTGGAGAATGGTGGTCTATAAGGACCTTTGTGGCCTCGAAATCCTTTAGATCTAAGGGCTTTAACTGTTCTGATGTAGGACAGTCTAGGACCACAACAACGTCATAATCCACATCTTCAGGACTTTTCATGAAGTCGTAATCCTTTGCCAGGTCACGTGCTCCCTTGGAAACCGTGTCAGGTACAGCCAACTCTGCTTTTTTACCTAAATATTCTTTGAGTGGTATGGAAGCACCTACTGCATCTATGTCTGCATTATGATGGGCAAGTATGAGAACCCTTTCGGCCTTGTCTAAGGTTTCTAGTAGATCCATTGTAACACCTTTTTAGAAAATAATGGGTACGGGGGAGTTTTTATCCTGCTTCGCCGGAATCTCCGCCAGACATGAGCTTTCTTAACTTCTCCTGATTTTCTCTCGCAGTGTCTTCTATCTTTCCCTCCTTCTTTTCTATGCTCTTGAGCTTGACTTCAATTGACTCCTGCTTCTCTTCGAGATCCTTTAGGAAATCATCCTTGTCTGCCTTTATAACTGCAGGTCCAGCAACTCTGAATACCTCTCCATCTTCTTCGACTTCTTTTAGGGCTTCCACTGCTTTGTCTATCTGAGCCTTCTGCATATTCAACTCTGCCTTCTGTTCTTGCATTTGCTGTAGCTGCTGCTGGTGTTGCTGCAGTTCTCCGATCATCTGCTGGGCTTCCGGTGGTACATCCTGTGGATTTTGCGCCATTTTCTCACCTCCTCATCGAACTTTTCGAAGCTTTTACAAGCCTGAATATAGTATTTATACCTGCTCTCAGGTTTGAAAGCCTGTCGGCCTTTATATTTATACTGAGATTTTCATCGGATTTAATCAAAACATCAATTGGACTTGAAACGTCGTCTTCGACCTCCAGGGCCCTTTTAACCAAGTCCGGAGAACCAACTTCTAATTCAAGCGATGCTTCCATAATACCTTCTACCTTGCCTTTACTTCCTTGATTCCTGCCGCTCTTTTCTTTTTGAGTATTCTGTAACCACAAAAAGGACATCTGATTCTTCTTCTCAGATCATCCTTTTCTACATCCTCTTCACATTTAAGGCATTTGTATGTCATTTTTTACCACCGGATTTTTTGAGGGCCTTTTTGACAAGGTCTTTGCCTTCTGTTTCAGGTCTCCATGCTCCTCCGGCAACCTTTTTACCACATTTCTTACATTTCCATATGCCCTTTGCCTCTCTTCTGATGGATTTTGAACCACAACCCGGGCACTCATGTTTACTTTTTTCAATATTCTCTACTTCTGATACCTTACTTCTTATACGTTTGCCGTATCGTGCACCATATCGTTTTGCACTATTGCCGTCTTCCATGGTATCACAGTGTTGTTTGACGGAGTTCTTCTGTCTTTTCTCTGGCTAACTCAAACATCTCAAGAAGCTCGTTTTTAGTTAAACCACCATTGCCTCTTTTCTGGAGAGAGCATAGTTCGTCCTCGGTCCATGTAACTGTGACCATAGAATCTACGACCTTTTCTTCGATTATATCAGGATCTATTACATATTTGTCTTCTATCTTGGCCACGGTACATGTAACAGGTACCTTTTCCATTTTAAACTCATGTTCTTCGTCCCGGAGGACCTTGCTGTCTTCAAATCCTGGCATCTTTGCTTCTAACAGAGCCTTGACCCCGGCCAGTGCCGAAGCATCAAGGAGGTTTCCATCATGATCAAGAACGTGTATATCGACCATGACCTTCCAAACTCTTTCGCCCTCCTCAACACAAAGATCCTTCAAAGGAAGTGCCTCGCATTCCCTGATTCCTCTATCAACAACCCTTGCTATTTCTGTTGCGTTCTTTCCCGGTGGGCCTGACTCGAAGTTAGGGGATGCCATGGGACCTAGCTCTGCATTTACCATCAACATTCCCTCGTCTGGAGTGTCTGGAAATGGTTCTCCCATCCCGAACTTAACTCCTGCTATAACTTTACTTTCCCCTAATTCGACCTGTGCACTTCCTTCTGCTTTTTTGGCAACTCCTACATCAATCTTTATATCACGGAAGTCTTTAAGTCCTCTTCCATCAAGCCTTTCTCCCTTCTTTATTTTGTCCAAAGCACTTTGTTTCTCAATTTCAGTTATTTCCATCATTTTTTATCCCTCTTAAAATGTCTCCATTAAAGCTTCTTTTTGTTTTTCAGCGACTTTCTTACAGCCTTTTATTGCAAGATCCATCATTTCGTCCATCTCCTCTATGTCTGTCATACCGTCCATCTGCAGAAGTGTTATTTCACCAGTCTCCGCGTTCATTGCTATAGGCAAATCTACCTGACCATTCATATCTTCTTCTCCCTTTAGATCGAGGACCGGCGTATCTTCTATTTTACCTGCTGCACATGAAGATATCAGTCCCTTCATTGGTATTCCTGCGTCGGCCAATGCTATTGAACCGGCATTTAGAGCAACACATCTTGTTCCTGCATCTGCTGATATAACTTCCATGTAAACATCTATTGTTGCGGTTGGGAACTCTTCAAGAAATACAGCAGATGAAAGTGCTCCTTCGGCAACCTTTCCAATCTCCTTTCCTCTTCTCGAAGGACCAGGTCTCTTTCTGTCATCTACCGAGAAAGGTGCTAGATTGTATCTACACTGCAGTATTCCTCTCTGTGGTTTTTGTTTATGTTTTGGATGGAGTTCTCTTGGGCCGAAGACTGCAGCAACAGCCTCGGTGTTACCCATTCTGAAGTACCCAGAACCATCGGCTCTTTTTAGTATACCGGCCTTTGCCTCAAGTTCCCTTAAATCTTCCTTTCCTCTTCCATCAATTCTTTTGCCGTTTTTTAATAGATCCATATCTTTGTTTTTTCCCATTTTTTCACCTTTTATTTGTTTAGTAGTTTTTCTACCTTTTCTGTCAGACCTTTTTCATGTCCTTTCTCATCCACAAGTTCAACTGCTTCTACGGTCAGGTCCTCGTCGCCACCACTCACCCAAACAATTCCATTCTGACCTATTATTATCCTTGAACCTGTTTCATTTTTTATCATCTCTACCATCGACCCACCCTTTCCTATAAGTCGCGGCACCTTGCTAGGACTTATCCTTATGAGCCTGCCGCCACTGAGTTTTTTGCAGATCCTGTCTTGCATCGAGAGTTTTACATCCTTCTCCTTTGTTACTTTTATTGCTTCTGTGTATATTATGTCTCCGATATCATAGACGTCGGAAAGTTCTGTGTTGTCAAGATCTATAAACTCATTGGAGCCTTCTGATATCGAAAGATAACCATCGTATGGAGAGTCCAGCTCGACCCACCAATGACTTGGACCTATCCCTGTAATGCGACCTATTACATTGTCTTCTTCTTGTGGTATGTAGCCTCCGCACAGAGGGATAACTCTTATCCTTGATTTTTTGGTTCTTGCTATTCCGACAACTCTTGATTTTACTTTTCCATTTTCTTTGTATGTGCCACTTCCGGCAAGGCTATCGTCTTCTGCAATAACATCTCCCGGAAGTACCTTCGATTTATCTTTCAAAACTTTTTCAGTCATTTTATTTCACCTTTATTTATCCATTATTTTTGTTTCAACTTTACCCTTTGTTACTGAATTTGCCTTTTTATAAAACTTGTCCTGTAATCCTGCTGGCATTTTTATTACTGCCCTCCATGAACCATCGTTCCCCCAATCCTCTTTTTCTATGTTGCCTATGTCCCTTAACTTACCTGAGGCCTGTCCCGCATATTCTGCAGGGACCCTCACTGCTATCTTTATCTCCTCCACCGATATAGGCAGTATATGCTTTATCTCATCTAAAACTTCTTTGACCTGTTCTTCGACATTTTTCATTTCGTCTATATGTATGCCCGCTTCATCCATCGCGTTTTTTATTCTTTTTGGGGGGTGAGGTTTATTAGTCTGTGGGTTCACAGCCCGTCTTGCTATACTAGAGGCGACCTGTTTCCTCTTTTCCTCACGCATTTTGCGTCTCTGTTCTGTGGTCAGCTGGACTTCGCCTTTTTTTATTATTTCATAGACTATCTCTTCGAAGTCGTTGGTTCCGAATATCTTGTTAAGATCTTCATCGCCTACTCTTTTACCTTTTTCGGCGTCTTCGAAGACCTCGTTCGCGGCGACCAGTTCATCCAGGTGAACTTCCTTGCCCTTTTTAATTTCAAGCGCCTTATCAGGATCTACCAATACCTCAAAGTGTTCACCATGTGAATCCAGACGGGCTATTACCGCGTCTTCGACCGATATCATTGGATCACAGGAGTTTTTCAAACTCCTCTTCTTCTACGTACCTGAAACCATCCTCTGTTATGACTGCCATTTTAACTGTGTTCTTATTCATGTCTGTGCTTCCTTCTTCCAATACTTCTACTGCGAGCGACTTTGCCTTACTTTCTGTTAGACTTTTCTTCCATTTATCTTCAAGGACCTTATCGCCGCCTTCACGTCCTTTCCCTATGACTTGTGCATTCCAACCGTAGATGTCTCCACCAACATCGGTTTCAAATATCAGAGGCTCGCCGTTGTATACCCCACCTACTAGGAAAGAGACACCCATTGGTCTCAGTCCACCGTACTGTGTGTGCTGCTGCTTGTAGTCGCCGATTTCTTCTGCCAGGGATCTAACATCTATCTTTTCCTGGTAGGATATTCTATAAACCTGTCCTCTTTGCCTTGCATAGTTTACCAGGACCCTTGTATCTCCGACAAGACCTGCTGAAACTGCGCCTATATGTTCATCTATCTGGTGGACCTTTCTGCTTCCTCTGTCGTCTGAGAGCTTGTCACAGGGTCTCAGTGCCGCCAGACAAACACCGTCTTTAAATTTTATTGCCGTGCAGGTTGCTGCCCTTTTGATAGCCTCCCTGGCATATTCGACCTGAAAAAGTCGGCCGTCGGGCGAAAAAGTTACAATTGCTCTATCGTATCCCATCTTACCTTGTTTTCCCATCATTCCCATAGTTGATCACCAAAGCCATTTTTTATAAGTTTTTTTTGGCTAGAATTGCCACATCTCTCTTTTTCCAAATACTTATCACACCCAACCTTTAAAAGCTTTTATCTGTGATCCAGTTACTTGAGTTCTAAAAGGCCTGTGCGGACAGATATTTAACTTTTTTGATGTACGTAAGTATTATGCCCAAGGAAGACACTGACATCTTGAAAAGGATCAAGACATTTACCGACGGTTCGGATAGATATGATTCTGAGTTTGTAAATAAAGAGAAACTGGAAGTTTTCAGCGGCGAGGACAAAGTAGCCGAGGTAGTGGTATCTGAAGAAGAAGGAGTCGATGCCGGTCTGTATAAGCAACAAGGCTTTGAGGATGAGTACAAGGACTTTGAGAAAAGCCTTGGTGATTTCTACAAAAATCTTGATGTTGAGCTCGTGATTAGCAAGGAGTAGACTTTTTGTTTTTCTTGTAAAAATTGCATATTTGTTTAAAGTTGCAGTTATTACAGAGCGGTTTTCTGGCTTTGCAGGTTCTTCTTCCGTGTCTTATTAGGCTTATATGAAACTCCTGCTTTCTTTCGCCTGGAACCTTTTCTTCTAGTATTTCATGTGCTTTTTTTCTTGTACTGTTTTTGGGAATTAGACCAAGTCTTTTTGTAACACGGAAAACATGCGTGTCCACAGGAAAGGTTTCCTTTCCAAAGTTAAAGTTAAGAACGACAGCGGCACTCTTGGGCCCTATTCCAGGCAGTCCTGTCAACCAGTTTTTTGCTTCTTCTGTGTCCATATTTTCTAGGAAGTCGATATCAAGTTTCCCCCGCCTTTTCATTATCTTTTCTAGACAACCCTTTATACGATCTGCCTTTATGTTGTGTAGACCTGCCATGGATATAGCCTCGGAAATTTTTTCAACATCTGCCTCCATTATCTCCTCTACACTGTCAAATTTTTTTTGCAGACTTTTCCATGCTCTATCTCTGTTTTTGTCGTTCGTGTTTTGTGAGAGTATGACCTGTATTAGCGACTCAAGCGGACTTCCCCTTTCCCTTATCTCTGGTATACCGTATTCTTGTTTGAATAGATCAACTATCTCGGCAATTCCTTTCACCTTTACCACAGACCTTACTTTGTCTGATAAAGTAATAAAAGCCTTTACTTGTTACTTCTATATGGATAAAGATGAGCAAGGATAGTCGGACCCTGGAAGAATGGCAGAAAGAGATACATAGAATAGCCAAGGACAAGGGTTGGCATGAGATGGATAGGAACGAGGCGGAGATAATTTCACTTATACACAGTGAGCTTTCCGAGGCCTTGGAGGAGTATAGGGAAGGGAACATGGACATCTACTACGAGGATGGGAAACCCGAAGGCTATGTTGTAGAACTTGTGGATGTTTTGATACGTATACTGGACCATCTTGAGGAAAGGGACGTTGATACGGAGAAAGTTCTCAGAGAAAAATGTGACTACAACAGAGACAGGAATGAGAGACACGGAGGTAAGAGGATATAATCCCTCTATTGTAGGTTGACCCATCTATCCCAAGGACCCGTTTTTTGCCTGTTCATTGTAGTGTTTAATACAGAGATTATTGTATTTTGCCGGGTCTTCCGGATCCACGGGATTTTCTCTACAGTTATCCACTGCGCAGTCTGGAATCTCTTTTTCATAGGGCCTGACATCATCTCTGAAGTAAGGCATCTATTTTATTTGTGTATTTGAGATTTATATCATTTTCCTTTTCCAGGCGGAAGCTTTTTAATCTTAGGTTCAAGAATTTGTAAGCATATAGATGCGGGGGTACCCAAGCGGCCGAAGGGGCAGCGTTGAGGGCGCTGTGCACGTAGGTGCTTCGTGAGTTCGAATCTCACCCCCCGCACCATCACTTTAAGATATTATCTTGACAGGTATTCTTCGGCCTTCACACCTGCTACAGGAATCTTGTATTTTTCGCCATTGTACGCTTTGTACATCAATAAAACCCAAAGTATGAATGCAACTGCGCTTATCAACGAAGAGATGGCTGACACCAGTGCCCAGCTAATATATGCTACCGGTACAAGGACTATGCTCACCAAGTAGCTTAGTACAAAAAGCGCCAGAAAGACTATAGTACTTTGGACGGCATGGAAGCGAACAAAGTCGTTTTCCTCTTCTACGAGTAGAAACAGTATACCTGTAACAAAACCTAGCAGGTAGCAAAGAGCCCCTGCAACGTTTTCTTCGAGACCGAAGGCTGTTTCTTCGGACATATAGTTTAACCTTGTTTTTTTGTAATTATAAGCCTTCAGATGTTTTAGAAGGAAATGGTCCCCCGGCCGTGATTTGAACACGGGACCTATCGGTATCGGCAGAGATGCTGATCCTAAGCGCCAAGTCATAATACCGATACAAACAGACGCAGGTTGCCGCGTCTTTGCACTTTTTAGTCATCCTAAGCGCTCGTCTACAGCCGATCGCTCTGCCAGCCTGAGCTACCGGGGGCTGGAGTTATTTTTGTGGTATACCTTTATTTAACTTTTGGTATCGGAACGCTTTTATTCTTCTGTGGAAAACTAAAGCCCATGGAAGACGGATTTGAAATAATAAAGGAAGACGCAACAGCTGATATAGCCTACTTTGCGTACGGCAGAAGCCTTGCCGGCATGTATGAAAATGCCGCCCTTGGACTTTTCAGTATAATAACCGATCTTGACAAGGTTGATAAAATACAGACAGACATGGTTACCGTGGAGGCCGAGGACCGCGAAGCGCTGCTTCTTGACTTTCTCAACGAACTGCTTTACAGGTGGGATGTAGACAAGGTATTGTTTTCGGACTTTGCCTGTGAGCTATTGGAGGAGGACGGTCGTTTTGTGATCACTGCCGAATGTAAGGGGGAGTCCTTTGACGAAAGAAAACACAGTGCAAAGGCAGGAGTAAAGGCCGTTACCTACTTTGGGATGGAGGTGGTTGAAGAGGGGGGTATATGGAGAGCCAAGATAACTCTTGACGTTTGAGGGTTGTCGAAGAATTTAAATATCACACTCGAACTAATAGATGTGGGTGTTTTAATTGAAGACTTACATGACAATGTATTTCAATTCCGATGGAAAGAAGCCATCCGAGGTGGTCAACAAGCTCGAGGACCTTGGTTTTGGACTTAACCGAGGAGACTATGACTTTATGTATGACTGGGACGACGATACTTCCCTTGACCATATAGTGAGCATAGGTGACAAGATAAAGGAACTTTTCAAAGGCGATAAGATCCTTTTTCAGATAAAGACAACAGAAGGGGAGAATGACGAAAGTGAAGATGAAGAAATGAGAACCTACATGAAGCTGGTATTCAGTGCAGAAGAAGGCAAATCTCCAACTGATATAGACGATGTGATTACAGATCTTGTAGATATAGGACCTATATCTACAAGAT
>PWFY01000065.1 GCA_003554235.1 Candidatus Aenigmatarchaeota archaeon | reverse complement strand
CGGTGACCACGGCGTAGAAGACTGCAAAGATCTGCTAAAGAAAGTCAAACAAGAAAACTTTGAAGCAGTCGGAGGAAAAAAGCTGACATATGGAGAACTAAAGGAAAGTAAACTTGGTATCATAGCTGATATGATAGATGCTTCCAAGGCTGTCAAAGGTCTTTATGGGATAAAGAGAAGTTATGAAATCATAAAAAAGTCCAAGAAACCCAACGATGTATTCAAAACGGAACTAAGGGAATACTATGAAACCTATCAGAAACATCTTGGTATAGAAATGGATAAATTTGAAAGGGAGGCGGAATACTTTCCTGAGACCAACTCCTACATGCATGAGATAACCTCCGACTACTCTTTGGGTTCTGATCTTTCAACGGAACTATCAAATAAAAATCCAGACGCAGTCATAATAGTATACCAGATAGAGAGCTACGGAATGAAAATATCAGGAAGGTGCCAAAGTGGAAGGGTAAATGTGTCGGATATAATTCAGAAGGCCGTGGCTGACCATGGATCCGGTGGAGGCCACCCACAGGCAGCCGGTGGATTTGTCAAGAAAGGCAAGGAAAAAGTGGCACTGGAAAGATTCAGAGAACTACTCGAAGGCCTGAACTAAGGCTTTCTGGCAAGTACGAAACAGTGATCACCTTCAAATGGGTCGAGCTCCATGAGTTCAACAACTCCAAAGCTTTCCCGAAGCTCTGATTCTATCTCCTTGTATATTTCTTTCGGTTCCTTGGTAACGTCCATGGCCCTGGCTTTAACTGCAAACATGACCCAACCTCCACTTTTCAGGAACCTAGAACAGTTTCTTTTCATTATTTCTATCTGATCCGGCTGAGCAACATCCTGGTAAATCACATCGACCTTCTCGATCCATTCATATTCATAAGGCTTCCTTGCATCTGAAAGTATAGGAACCATATTGACTCTGCGTTCACATACATCCAGAAGGTCACGAACTGCTCTTTCTGAAAACTCAACACAGTAAACAATCCCATTTTCTTCCACAATATCAGATATGTGGGATGCGGTAGTTCCCTGCGCAGCACCGAGATAAAGGACTTTACTTCCCTTGTCCAGGGGAAGTTTTTTCAGGCCTTTCTTAAGTGCAGCAGCAAGCTTTGATCTGTTGGGATCCCAATACCTGTATTCCAGTTTATCCAGTTTTACAGTGTCCTCGCCGTAAACCTTCTCACCGGGGTCCATGTTTTTGGTATAAAATTCCCCCCTGTATTTGTAGACGCCGTTGAAAATATCCTTCATTTATCACACCAAACTTTCTCCATTTTTTGTATCCTGTCCTTTAGAATGACAAAATATATCATCCATTACGTATCCTCTCCAGCTCTTCTTCAAGCTCCTCCTTGTACTTCTCGCCTTTAAACTTTCCTGTGTAGTTGTCAGTCCTTGCAGCCATCATAAGCTTGGATGCAATGGCTCTAGCAGCTTTACCTCTCTTGCCCTCTGGTGTATTCTGTATATATGGGTGGTTGAAGATAATACCGTGCTTAGGAGGCTTGCCTCCGCCCTTTAGATGACGGAAAAGCGCTTTCTCAGCTCCAAGAAGCTGAATCTTTGAAGAGGGCATCCTTGCCAGTTTTTCCAGAGAACCGGCGAGGGATATAAGCTGTGCGGCCATCTCCGCACCTATGAGATGTGTAAGGTTCGGGGAAACATCTCCCATCATACCTTCTATGTAATCCTTTATACTGTCCCTTTTCTCAAATACTTCCAATATCCCGTCTGCAAAGTTTCTCATGGTTTCTATATCTTCCCTGTCGAGATCTATCCCCATCGAACCGTCAAATTCCTTGGATTTTTCACGTTTCTGGAGATTGGAAACAATCTCCGCGTATTTTTCGTTGTCTTCAACCTTGAGTTCAGGATAGTAGAGGCCGTACCACTCGCGAAGCCTCTCAGACATCTCATTGGAGATTCTTCTGAGGTCCTGGAGAGCTGAAACAGCCTGGGAAGCAACCTTGTCCTTCTCGACGGAAGACTTGATTTTTTCCCTCGTCTTCTGGACATGTATATCGCGTATAATTCTATTGAAATCCTCGTCTTTTTCCACGAACCCCGACTCCTTGGCAAGATTCCTTAAATTATCCTGAAGGTAAGCAGAAGAAGATACTTCCTCACGTACCTCCACATTAAATCCCTCGAGGTCCAGAGGCAAATCCGTGACTATGTTCTCGGTCCCGAGCCCTGAAACAACTTCAATGAGCTCTTCCACCTCTTCGCCCTTATCAAGTTTTTTCAACTTTTCGGTTATTTCATCCCTGTCTTGAGGGAAGGTTGAGCATGCAACAAGGTTTTTTTCTTGATCAAAGACAAAGACTCCTGGAATCCCAGCCGATAAAAACACGAATTTATTGTCGGACATATTCCTCTACCTTTACGTTTTCAATTAATAAAAATATAAATAAGGATACACAATTTAGTAACCATGGAAATGCTATCGAAGGGTCAGAGCATTGTTATGGCGGCTGTGTTGATGGTTGT
>PWFY01000070.1 GCA_003554235.1 Candidatus Aenigmatarchaeota archaeon | reverse complement strand
GTACGAGTAACGAATTGGATTTCGTCTGTATCATGCCCTTCAAACACCTGAGTTGATATATAAAAATCTTTTGAAAGGAGAGGGAGGGATTTGGTTTGGTCTGGGCTACCTTCCTCACCCGCATCTTGTCCAGACGGTGCGACTCGCGGAGTTCTCCCGTGTGTTTTACAGTCCGTCTCACATACGATCTTTTTCCGGCTTTATAGCCGGGAAGTATCGCACGCTCCACACCTTAATAGACAGATTCGACCGATCTCCTCCCACTGATATTATAGTTGTTTTCAAGCTATTTAACTCTTTTTATGCCGACCGAGATCATCGGAAATAAACTTAAATATAGAATCTAAGTAATAATTTGTGAAGGTACATGAGATCGAAGAAAGGACCCCCGCTTACCCTGTTATTGTTTCTGGTAATGATGATTGCATTCATATTTTTACTCACGGTTCTTTTTGTTTTCACAGGCGAGGTTGATCCGGAGGTAACAGGCGACGAAGGAGTGGTAAGCAGCTGTTGTAGACCCGTTATAAACAACAATCTCTGTGGGCTCGATGACTGGGAAGAGCTCTTGGAGGGAGATTTCGTGGAGGATTTGGGTGAATACAGGAACCTTGTTGAGTGCAATGGTGACCTCTGTTCAACAGTGGATAACGAAAGTGAGCGGTGCAGGGACCATATATCGGGTCCAGGGGCATGCCCTCTCTGTGGACTTTGATTCCAAATAGGGTGTGATAGGAAGACGTGAAAGGAAAAGACTTAAATAAGGAAAACTTCATAATTTGACTAGTGGCAACATGTTTTCAAGAAAGGGTGTTTCCCTGCCCATAAATATGCTTGTGATTCTTTCAGTTGCAGTAATAGTTCTTCTTGCTGTTGTGGCATTTTTTATGGGTGGGATGGAGACAGGAGCAGTGGACGATCAGGCTGCTATAAGCGCTTGCTGTTCACCGGTTTCAAGGTTCCAACTATGTGATTTAGGAACCTGGGAGGATGTTAGGGATGAAGGTTACCTGGACGAGTGTTCTCAAGACATAGGAGAACGATATCCAGGGTATCGTCAAGGCGATCCATGTGCTTCAGTGGGTAGATCTGAAGTACCATGTGGCCATTACGTTCCGGGCGGCCCAAGAAACTGTCCCGGCTGTTAGACTTTCTAAAGCCTTTCACCGCTTGAAATCCAGAAACCTTTAAATACCTTTGTTGTTTAATCAAGTAGACAGTGTGTTGGGTTAGGAATTTTTAAACAACGGAAATACAAAGTACTGAAAAACTAGAAACAACAAAACGGAGGTGAAACAAATGGCAGAAGAAGCAGAAGACAACGTAATTTTTGTCGGAAACAAGCCGCCCATGAGCTACGTTCTTGCCTGTGTAACACAGTTCAACGACGGTATGGACGAGGTTCACATCAAGGCCAGGGGTAAGGCTATCTCCAGAGCTGTAGACGTGGCAGAGATTACCAGGAACAGGTTTGAAGAAGACGCTGTTATCGAGAGCATTGAAACAGGAACCGAGGAGATTGAAACCGACGAAGGCGAAGAAATCAACGTTAGTTCAATCGACATCACTATGTCCAAGTGAAGGAAAAGCTAGTTTAAAACTCCTTCTACTTTCTTTTATTTATTTTGAAAGAAGTGATTTGAGACTGTATACCTTGTGTTTTTCGGATAATTCAACCGCTCTATGGAGCATTTTTTCAGTTTCCGAGTATATCGTCATAAGCTCCCCGTCTTCCTCCACAGGATCTCCCTTCTTTTTGTGGAGGTAGATACCGGCCTTTTTCTGTTTGGGACAGCCCGTGGCCTTCGCTATATTTTTAACTGCCTCGTTGCTTACACTCTCGACCCTCCCACTCTTTTCGGATTTTACAGTGTAGCTGTGGTTTGCCAATTCAATTTCCTTGGAACTTTTAGCATGGCAGCCCTGGGCATCCACGATCTCCTTGAACTTTTCATAGGCATCACCACTTTCCAGTATTTCTTTTGCAGTTCTGTCGCCGTTACCTTCCTCCAGTAGGATATCTGCCATCTTTACACTTTTTTCTTTTAGGTCCCCAGGACCTTCTTTTCCACCACTTTCCAATATTTTTAGAATGTCTTTTGCTTCCAAAGCCGGTCCTATCCCCTTTCCTATCGGCTGTGATCCCTCCGATATTATTGTCAGGACATCCATGTCCAGCTTTCTACCCAGTTCCTTGAAGTGCTTGGAAAATTTTTTCGCCTCCTCCTGGTCCTGTACCTTTGCTTCCTTTCCCATTGGTATGTCTATCAGGACCGTTTCAGCACCAACCGCCTTCTTCTTTGCCAAAACCGATGAAAGCAGCTGTTCCAAGGGATCCAAGTCAAGCGATTCTCTGACCCTTATAAATTCATCGTCTGCAGGGGCCAGGTTCAATGAACCTCCCCAGGCGAAACAGCCGTTGGTTTTTTCTACTATATCTTCGATCTCATCTATACTGTGTTTTATATCTGTTATCACTTCCATGGTGTCCGCCGTTCCAGCAGGCGAGGTTATTGCACGTGAGGACGTTTTCGGTATCTTATAACCTGCT
>PWFY01000080.1 GCA_003554235.1 Candidatus Aenigmatarchaeota archaeon | reverse complement strand
TCTCCTTTCGGGTGGGAAGTCCCGAAAGTGGTCCGACAGCTCGTCCAGGATGTAATCCGTCAGGACGAGGTCGGAGTTTCCCTCGTTGATCTTGATCAGGACTTCGAAAGGGGCTCCCGACCATCCGAGGGCCGAGAAAAGGGTTGATGTGTCAAGGAGCACTCTCGCTCTCTTTGAACTCTTCATACTTCTCCGTCCTGTGCTCCTCCAGCTTCTCCAACGCTTCTTCGCGGTCTATTCCTTCGGTGGCTCTCCTCATCTGGACCACCGCTTCGAGGATGTAGCTCTTCCTCACCTTGTCCCTTATGGCCTCGCTCTTGTTTGGGTATTTGCCCTCTTTGACCTCCTTCTCGATCTTCTTTAGGTCCTCTCGCGGGAACCTGACCTGAACCTTCTCCATATAGTACACCTGTATTACGCTAAGACTACAAAAGTAAAAAATCTTCCGGACAGTAGCGGAGGTCGAACAACCCACTTTCCATTAAACAATGGCCTCTCAGCGGGTCAGATAGAGAGATTAACCACAATTGTAGTTTTTTCTTTGTTCTGATGGTGTAATTCTGCCCTTCGCATTCCTCATCCACATCACTTTCTTCATCCCTTTCCCAACTCTCTGTCAACCCGGCCGTGAATTCTCCCGTAGTTTTAGAAAGGTGATGAACCCATTGATCCCGTCCGACCACGGAGAACCTGAGGGAAACTTGGAAACAGATCTGGCCCGGACCGAGAAGGGATGGACAGGGGTAGCGTCCCTGCGCCGGTGGTTCATCTTCTGCCGCATCGACACGGTGTTCTTCTACGTCTGTCGAGTCCTGCCGGAGTTACCAGTTGTCCCAGTAGAACTCCGGAACCTCCTCCTGCAGGTATTCCTTGACCATGTCCTTCTTGTGCCGGTTTATCGACACGCATTTCTTCCCTTTGTGGTACTCGATGAACCCGTCCTTGTGAAGCTCGTCCAGCAGGCTTTCCAGGTTGCCTCTTTCGTGCTTGGGGATCCCGCTGTAGATCTTTTCCCTGGGCGTGTACTTCTCTCCGACGTTTCCCCTCATGACCAGCTTGGCGAGCATGTTCTTTTTCTTCTGCTCGTCCGTATACCTGGTCATTGTATCACTTTTGAAACAACAGTTGTATTAAATAGGGGAATATATTTAAGTTTGCCGTAACATACGGTTAACTGTGACCCTTCAGGCGATCGAAAGGTGAAAGGAAGATGACTCTCGAACTCGTGATGGACAGGCCCCTAGCAAAGGTGATAGAATTCCTGCTGGAGAATCCCGTGATGGACTACTCCAAGACGGATCTGGCAGAGGAGACAGGCATCTCCCGGAGCACCCTCTACAGAAAATGGGACGTCCTAGAGGAGCTTTCGATTCTGGAGAAGAGCAGGAAGTACCAAAACACACAGCTGTACAAGCTAGACACGGACTCACAAATAGTGAACGAACTCGGAAGGCTGAAAAAGAGAATAGAAGAGGAAGGCGGCGCCAGAAAAAGAGAGAAGATGGAAGCAGCGGCATGACGTCCATGAGCGAATCTTTCCACTTGTTCGGTTGGCTATCTACCGTTTTTTATTCAACACGTATGGAATAAAGTTAAATAAAAAAATAGTGGATCAAAACCGACATCTTTCACTCTTTCCCTGATTCCAAGATCTAATTCTTTCGAAGAATAATTAAAACTAGTTCCTTGCTGTGATTTAGCCCTAAGTTAAATCCATCGAGAAAATTGACCACGTTGGTAGTTTTTATTTCTTGCTTCTACTGGTGCTACCGTCCCTTTCACCTTCCTTTTCTCTACCCCTATTTTTCCCTTCTAGTTCCCCTTCCGTCTCCTCGTCGGTAATGGCAATTTCTTCGGCGAGTTGCTTTGGTTTTGTAAAAATTTTGTCACAACAAATTCTCTTGGCTTTTGAAATCTTTTGGCGTGGTGATATCGAGTTTTCCGAAGATTTCTTCCTGTCAGGAGTTTAACTGGGTTAGTTCTTTTTCGTTATTTCCGAAGTTTTTAGTTCGGATAATTACTTCAAAGAAGAATAGGAGAGAATAGTTCGGAATGAAGTCCCTATATCCATGACTTCTCTAAACCACTATCTGGTCTATCATATTTCATGACTTAGATATAGGATAATAGAAACGGGAAGAGGTAAGTAGGAATCGAGTCGAATTTTGCTTTGAGGTTTAATTTAATAGAATAATAACGACACTGCATCTGAGGTAACTTATTTTTAGAGGAGGAGACCTGTGGTATGTTCAGCATTTCCAATGGAGCTTCCCAAGTCATTGAGGGATACTTTCCGGTCTTTTTCCCTGTCGACTAGTTCCAGTTCAGAGATTTTAGCCGGATACTCTCTATAAGTCAATCTGTTTGGTATGATTTTCGCGATTTTTTTCTTGAATTTCCAGGAGGATCTGGAGTAGGGTTTGACTATGAAATTTATTTTTTTATCACCGTTATTGTTTTTTGCAGAGATGTGAAAAGTGGGTAGATTATTTCCGTTATTTACCTTTACATCAATATCATGAAATTGGTGCTTTTTCTGGCCATCGTAAAAAGCAATTTCTTCCTTTAGAGATTTGCCTAGAATAT
>PWFY01000036.1 GCA_003554235.1 Candidatus Aenigmatarchaeota archaeon | reverse complement strand
TCCAAGACACCACCGGGGCCAGAGTTTAATTGTTTGAAAACAAAAGTCTAAGCATGGACAGGGACCACGATGTTTTAATAGTCGACGGTTATGTCGACGAACCAAGCACACTTGGGGTGCCTCCCTACATAGCGCCACAGGTAAGGATGTTAGCAGGATGTCTAGAAGAGCTCGAGCTTGATTGGGATTATATAACCGTTGACGAATACCGACGGGAAGGCCTTTCAAAAGCAAATAAAATATTAGTCTACGGAGGGGTCACTGTTCCCGGGAACTATTTGCGAGGAAGGCCCATTAGTGAAAGAGAAGCAAACGAAATAGGAAGGGCAGGGGAAGAAACCTTTATAGCCGGTCCTCTGGCAAAATATGGAAACGTGGAAAACTTCGACCACGTGGTAAAAAAAGATCTCCCGGTCTATTTCTATAATCACTTGTCAGGTAGAGAGGAAGAACGTTGGACAAATAGAAAGGAGATGGAAAGGTGGTTAAAAAAAGGCTCGGTTGTTGTGAAAAAACATCCCGACTTCCCTGATCCCCTTATAGTTGAAATAAGTCTCTACAGAGGTTGCGTTAGATATTTCACCGGGGGCTGCTCTTTCTGCTCGGAACCACATTATGGAAAACCTAGGTTCAGAAAACAGAAAGACATTGTAACAGAGATAAAGGAACTGTATGAAAAGGGGGTTAGAAAGTTCCGCATAGGGGGACAATCCTGTACCATTAGTTATATGGCCGAGGGTATTGGAGACACCGAAACACCCAGACCTCAGCCTCGCGAAGTAAAGAAGTTGTTCGAAGGCATATGGAAGAACTGCCCGGACATAGAAGTCTTGCACTTGGACAATGCAAATCCCTCTGTCGTGTCAAACTGGCCTGATGAATCAGAAAGGGTTTTGAGAATACTTGTCGAAAACACTACACCCGGCAATGTCCTTGCTTTGGGTATGGAATCATCCGATCCTAGGGTGATAGAGGAAAACAATCTCAACAGCAATCCCGATGAGGTATACATGGCGATGGAGCTCATAAATAAAGTTGGAAGGAAAAGAGGGGAAAATGGGATGCCGAAGCTACTCCCGGGTCTAAATTTCCTGGCCGGTTTGAAGAAAGAAAGTTCCCAAACTTACAAAAAGAACTTGAGTTTTTTAGAAAAGGTCTTGAAAAACGATATCCTTGTCAGAAGAATAAATATAAGGCAGGTGCTATCGCACACAGAAGATTTTGAAATGAACCACAAAGACGATTTTAAAAAATTCAAAGAGAATGTGAGGAAAAAGATTGACAGACCCATGCTGAGAAAGATCATTCCCAGAGGAACAGTTCTAAAGGATGTGTACATGGAAAAGAGGGATGGGAATAAAACATTCGGAAGGCAGATAGGTACCTATCCGCTGTTGGTGGGGATAGAGTATCCTGTAGAACTGGGAAAATACAAGAACATAGTTGTCACCGACCATGGATTCAGAAGCGTAACCGGTCTGGCCCATCCTTTCAAACTTGGGAATGCAAGCTACGAGGAGCTTAAGGCAGTTCCTGGGTTGGGTGAAAGGAGGGCTGCAAAAATATTCAGGGAACAACCGGATTCATGGGAAGAAGCAAGTGAAATAATAGACGATAAGGTAACTCTGGAGAAACTAAAAAAATATGCTGAAATCTAGTCCTCGACCACCTTAACCTGCAAAGAATCTCTTAGTTCTATCTGAGGCTTTCCTTGGTACTCGGTTACGAGCCCCTCAACCCTGACAGTTTCGTTAACATACTCTTTCTTGTTTTCAGGAAACCTCGACCTGTAACTGTCCCACACAACTCCGACGAAGCAGTGGTCCGGGTATTCGTCCTCAAAGTTGATGAAGGTAATATCCTCTGTATGGCTCACCTCTTCCACGGAACCTTCGACAATAATAACCTCAGAGACATGGTCACTGGCATCACATACATGGACAACATCTTCAGGATCATCGGTATCTCTTTCCCAAAGACAGCCCACCATACCTTTGATTGCACTCCTTTCCCTCTCTATAAGTTCATCCACATATTTTTCATCCTCATCAAAATAGTAGGTATAGGCCAGTCCCTGCTCCACCATACTCTTTCCTATATGCTCTCCGTCTACGTAAACGTGCGCCAGGGTTCTACCGTAGACATCATCACCTACCACCCCCATCTTTACTTCTTCACCAACTATGCTTTCCCTCAACCAGTCCTCGGCTTCATTTGAACACTCCTCACCCATCTCCGTCGCATCAAAACCCTTTGGTCTCACCCTCTCACCTCCTTCGACGATAAAGGTGTCGCCGTCTATAACCCTTGTGACATTCGCATACCTGATCTCGTATCCATCTGAAGTGAAATAAATATTGTATAAACCGAAGAAAACAAAAAACAACAGGAGAAATACGACAAACTTCTTCATATGTAGCACGTTTTTACATTATGAACTTGAGCGTGCTGACAACAGCTATAACGGATGCACACAAAATTATAACCTGCGTGGGGGTCAGTTTCACCTTTTCCGGAGACTCATCAAAGTAACGTGTTAGACCTGCGAACCCAGAAGGCATCCTATTCTCATTCTTTTTAGCCATGCTATCCGGTCCAAACTTGTAATAGAAAGCTTATAAATCTTTGATGTCTGTAAAAGATTTTTATATTTGACTCACAAAGACTCAAAGGCTACCAGGGAGGGTAGCTCAGTCCGGGAGAATGCGAAAGCGTGCTTTCGATTTTCGCTGACGCGGAATCCCGAAAGCGCCAGACTGAAGATCCTGAAAGGGTTTTCAAGATATGAAAACCCCGTTTTCGAAATCTGGTTGTCGGGGGTTCAAATCCCTCCCCTCCCACCATTGCTTATACAAAAGCTTATTAGTATTAGGAAACCAGTGTTATAAGGTAATATGCAGATCCCTATGCTTGGGCTCGGTGAGGTAACCGAGTATACACTAAAAAGGCTTGAATCTTCACTGAGGAAACAGTTCAAAAACATAAGGATCTATATTGGGGACGGTAAAGAGCTTCCAGAAGAAGCCTACAATACATTTAGAGATCAATACATAACCGAAGTTATAATGGACAAGTTCTACCAAGACGGAATACAGATTCTAGTCACCAAGGAGGATATAACTACAAGAGACAAAAACTATGTATTCGGAGACTCAGAATACAGAGGACCTGCAATAGTTAGCCTACATAGGTTTGATCCCAAGTTCTATGGAAAGGATAGCAACGAAGACCTTCTATTTAATAGACTCAAAAAACAGGTTGTACATGAACTGGGACACTGTTTTGGAATGGAACACTGTGAAAACCCGGGGTGTGTTATGCAGTATTCTTCGTCTGTGAGGGGTCTGGATGATAAAAGCAGTGATTTTTGTGATGAATGCCAGGTTAAAATCTCCACAAAGGGGCTTTCGCTCAAGTAGATATCAGTCTTCAAAATCCCTTCTCTCAAGCTTACTGTAAGGCTTGCCACAGTTTGGACACATTCTATCCCAGACGAAAAGCCTGTCAAGAAAATATGCCAAAATGATAAGAAAGAAAACTAACGCAGCAACTATTCCACCATAAAGACCTAGAGCAAGTGGTACGCCCAAAACACCAATCACCACGACCTCCCATCTATATACCTCTTTGGGAGTTATCTCCTCCTCGCAGTTAGGACAGTAGTTCTTGCGGTATGCTCTGTTGTACCAGGATCGAACTCTATCCAACATATCGGACACAGTTATAGTGTCTTATGGAGCTTTAAATAATAACAGGGACAAGTAATCAAGGGGTCAAACAAAGGGGCATGTAACCTGTTTAAATTAGAGGTCAAGATTTGATATTATGTATAAGGCTAAGCTGAAGGACGAAAGCATAGTTGTAGATGAGAACCCAGAAGAAGTGTTTCAGGTAGGCGGCTATGGTAAAATAGAGGGGGAACTTTTAATTTTAGAACCCGTGGAAGCTATGAACCTTATCCAGAGAGGGAAACTCGAGATCGAGGACGATGAAGGAAGCCTCGACGAAGAAGAATTTTACAGGAAGGCCTGTAAACTTGTGGAAAACTTCCACGAAAGGCTCCTTGTTTACCAAGACCTAAGAAACAGAGGGTTTGTAGTAAGGCCAGGGCATTCCTTCCCGTGTGATCTAAGAGTTTATGAAAGAGGGGTTTCGTTTGATAAAGATGAGAAAAAGCTGAAGCACGTTAAGTGGCTGTTGGACGTAGTCAGAACAGACTCCGAATTTTCGCTGAAGGAAAAGTCAGAAAAGCTTGGAAGTGCTAAAAATATAAGAAGCGGTCTTGCCCTTGGGATCGTAGACGAAGAGGGAGATGTCACATATTATGAGGTCGAGGAGGAGGGGAGGCTAAACGATGATTTCGAAGGGGATATGAAGGGCACAGAGCACGCAGAAGGCTTCCTCGAGGACAACACGGTTATTGTCTGGAAGGACATGGACAGTATTTATGAACCAATGTACTTTGGTAAAAAAAGAAAGGGGAGGGTGGAGCTTAACCTGATAGAGGCGGTGTTCCTACTGAAGAAAAAAAAGCTGACCGTCGTTTCCCAAGGAAAAGAAGTTGGAGTAGGTGAACTAAAGGAAAGAGGTAGGGGAGTGGACATAGAGTTTGATAAAAAATATGAAATATATGAAGATCTAAGGGAGAAGGGTTTTCTTGTAAAATGCGGGTTTAAATTTGGAACACATTTCCGTGTATACGACCGAGGCGTAGAGTTAAAACGCGGGCAAAAAAACCCCGACGAACACACAAAATGGGTTGTACACGCAGTAAACAGGGACTCGAAATGGTCGTATCCTGAGCTCTCGCGGTTCGTGAGGTTAGCTTTAAATATTAGGAGCAAACCAACCTTAGGAGTTGTAGACGGAAATAAAAAATACTATAGAATAAGGAGGATAAAACCATGAATATTGACAATCTCACTGCAAAGGAAATTGCCGATAAAAACTACTTTTCAGTATCGCCTGATGACAGCTTAAAAGACGTCCTTGGTAAAATAAAAAAGGAAGAAGCCTTTTCAGCACCGGTCATGAAAAAGAAAGAGTTAAAGGGCATGATAACCTGGAGGAGAATCATACAGAGGAAGGTTTCGCCCAATACAAAGGTTAAAAGGCTTATGGTACACCCTCCAAGGATAGAGCACGACACAAATATCGTGGATTTGGCAGAGAAGATGTTAGAAACAGGATCCAGATCTGTACCTGTCTTCGAAAAGGACAATGTAATAGGGATAATATCCCAGAAGGAGTTCATAGACGCTGTTTCAAAGGACGGCGGACTTGGTGATAAGAAAGCCAAGGAAGTTTCTACAGAGGTCATAACAATAAACAAAGATAAAACCATAGGCAAGGCCAGGGCACTAATGAGGGAAAATAGAATATCAAGACTCCCTGTTGTAGATGATGATGGAATGCTTGTAGGTTCTGTAGATCTATCCGGCATTCTGAAGACCTTGAAGCCCGAAGATGCCATGAAGTTAGGTGAAAAACAGGGCGAATCTGTACCTGAAAGGGACACCCCTGTTACCGGAATAATGACAAGAACTCCCATAACACTTCCCAGAGGCTCGAGCATGAAAGAAGTTTTGGAAAAGATGACCAGCCAAGAAGGACTTTATGCAGTATTAGAAGATAGTGGCAAGCCCATCGGGATGATAACTCCAAAGGATATAATAGAAATGATAGCATCAAGAAAGGAGGAAGGTGGAGCATATATACAGGTTGCAGGTATAAAGGATCTTGATTCCTTTGCAAAGGACAAGGTTCTGGACGCCGCAGAAAGAAAGGTGGAAAAGGCGGGGAGGATGTTCAGGGGTGTCGAAAGGCTTATACTACATGTCAAGAGACAGAATGTGGAAGGCAAGAAGGAGCAGTACTGCACCAGAGCAAGAATGTTTACCTCAGACGGTATGTTTGTTGCAAAACAGGACTGGGAATGGGAGATCATGGACTCTGTCCAGGGATGCCTAGAAAAACTAGATAAGCAGATTACCAAGTATCATGAAAAACAGGTTGAAAGGAGGAGGGGTAGGGGCAAGCATTCGAAAGGCTGACCGATCTCTGGGTCAGGACTCCTCAAGGAATTCTTCAAATGTTTTGTCGCCAAAAACAAGATCTTTTAATACATCATATAGCTCATCTATAACTACCCTGATCTGATCCGTGCTATTCCTGTCCCTTATAGTCACTGTATCGTCTTCAAGGGTATCATAGTCAACAGTTATACAGTAGGGAACTCCGATTTCATCGGCACGAGCATATCGCTTTCCTATAGAACCGCTTTCCTCATACTCCACATTTATTCTATCATCCAGGCTAGAATAAATTTCTCTGGCCTTTTGGTCAAGGCCGTCCTTCGGCATCAGAGGAAATATCCTACATTTTACAGGAGCAAGCCTTGGATCCAGTTCCAGGAACTTCCTTCCATCCTCAACTGTATATGCATCCATTAAAAAGACCATCAGGCTTCTCTCTATTCCCTGGGAAGGTTCAGAGACAACGCGAGGTAGGACATGCTCCTCCTTGTTCTGGTCGTAAACGCCCAGTTTTTTACCAGAGGCTTCCTGATGACGACGAAGGTCATAGTCACCACGATCTGCATTTCCGTAAACTTCATCCCACCCAAAGGGAAAATTATATTCTATATCAAAACATGAACCGGCGTAGTGGGCAAGTTCGTCTTCCATATGCTCTCTGAGACGAAGGTTCTTTGGATCTACCCCTAACTTGACAAACCAATTGAAATGTTGATAAAGCCAGTATGCCAACCATTCTGTTTCTGCATAACCGCCATCCACAAGCTCTCCTATGGTCATTCTTTCATGCCCCTCCCCTCCCCTCTGGTGCTCGGCTGTCAGGACCTGGAGTTCGTAGCTCCTTATCTCTTCGTCTATGAAAGGACATTTCTTCTTATTATCAGGATGTACGAAATACTCTATCTCCATCTGACCGAACTCTCTTGTACGGAAAACAAAATTTCTCGGTGAAACTTCGTTTCTGAAGGCTCGACCGATCTGTGCTATTCCAAAGGGTAACTTCTGCCTTGTGCTGTCAACAACCTGCTTGAAGTTGGTGAAAATCAGTTGAGCTGTCTCGGGCCTTAGATACGCTTTGTTTTCTTCGGAATCCACAGAACCAAGATTTGTTTCAAACATCAGGTTGAACTCTCTTACATCTGTGAGGCTTCCTCCACACCTCGGACATGATATGTTCTTTTCTTCTATAATAGAATCCATTTTTCCAGGGCCCTCGCCCTCAACTTTTTCTCCTGTCTCCTCTTCTATCAAACGATCAGCCCTCATCCTTTTCTTACACTTCTTGCAGTCGACAAGAGGATCAGAAAACGAATCAACGTGTCCCGATGCCTTCCAAACTTCGCTGCTCGAAATTATAGAACCATCTATTCCAACTACGTCGTCCCTTTTTTCTACAAACTCCTCCCACCAAAGGTCCACCATGTTCTTCTTTATCTGTGCACCGACGGGACCGTAGTCCCAAAATCCAGAAAGTCCTCCGTAAATCTCAGAGTTCTGAAATATTATACCGGTCTTCTTACAAAAGGAAGCCATATCATCAAGATCCATATTATCACAGTCCTCTATATTACTTGAGATTTAAATTTAAAAGTAACCAAAGGTCTTATGTCTGCTATGAAAATAGATCTGCATGTTCACACTGAATTCTCAAAGGACTCGAACACACCCCTCAGAAGAGTAGTAAGAGAAGCCGAAAGGAAGGAGCTCGATGGCATCGCTGTAACAGACCACGACACAGTGGAGGGGTTCAAAAGGATAAAGGACATGGACCATGATCTCCATATAATTCCGGGAATCGAAATAACAACAGACGAAGGTGAACTGTTGGGGTTGTTTGTAGAGAAAGAAATAAAAAAGAGGTGTGCCGAAGAAGTGGTGGACGAAGTTCACAGGAGAGGTGGGTTGGTAATAGTTCCACACCCATTCGATCCTTTCCGTGGTTTTAAAAGCTGGAAACAGCTTGATTTTGATGGGATAGAAACATTCAACAGTAGAAATCTTCTCGGAGCGATGAACAGAAAGGCCGAGAACTATGCGGAAGAGGTGGGTTGCATGAGAAGTGCAGGAAGCGACGCACACACGGCCTGGGAAATAGGAAAGGCCTACGTAAAGGCAGACGCAGAAAACATCGACGAATTCAAAAAAAGGTTCGAAGAACAGGATGTTGAAATACATGGGATTAAAAGTAGTCCCACTTCCTACATACTAGGCAACTTTGAAAAGCTTAAATACAAACTATTGACAGATGAATAAAACCATGAATTCAAAAAAAATAGAAAGAAATGTCCTGAAGTTCACAGGTCTTTTTGCTGTGGGTGTAGTCCTTTTTCTAGGGGTATTCAACTTTGTAGGATTTGGACAGATAGCCGGAGCAATATCCCAGCTCCATGTTCCCTACTACATAATTGCTATATTTTTGATTTCTCTAAGCATAGTAACATGGGCAATAAGATGGAGCCTTTTCACCAGCCTGAGCGGACATGATGTGGGATTCTACGAACTCCTGAAAAATCTTATTATAGGGCTTGCAATAAACAACCTGACGCCTGTTTTCAAAATGGGGGGAGAGGCAGCAAGGGTGTACTTGCTAAAGGCAAGGAGCGGTATAAAGGGGAGGGAAGGTCTCGCTACAGTTAGCTCAGATCTGACCATGGAGCTGATTGTAGATATTTTACTGGCTATAGTGGCTGTCGTGTTTCTAATGATATTTTTGAGTCCTCCCTTCTGGTTGTATGGAATACTGATCGTATTTGTACTCATGTCCTCTTTGATAATATTTGGTATATTTGGTCTATACACAGGACAGCAGGTTATATACACAATCATAAACTGGGTATGTAACAGAGTAGAAAAACTTGAGGACTATAGGGAAAGTATAATAGAAAAGTATGAAACCTTTCAAAATACCTTTAGGACTATCCTAGGAAACAGAAAGGTTTTTGCACAGACCGCTTCTCTGACAGTAACAAGAAAGGTTATTTCTGTGGCCAAGTTTTATGTTCTGTTTGCAGCGTTCGGGTACCAGATAAATGTTTTCACAATACTCATAGCATTGGGAGTAGGTTACATGATCATGATGGTCCCGGCTACGCCCGGTAGCCTAGGAATATTCGAAGGTGGTATGGTATCGATTTTTATAATAATGGGTGTTCCTGCGGGAATAGCTGCAGCAGTCGTGTTTTTAGACAGGTTGATATGGTTTTGGGCTGTAACTGGTTTGGGAAGCGGGTTAGGAACGTACTACGGACTGGACATCCTAGGTGGAGAATTTTTAAAGAGCTCGGATGAAAGCACACCGGGTAAAAGTATTTAATTGGTTATAGAGAAATTTTAGGTGTTGATATGTACAGACTTACAAAAGAAGGAAAGAGCTACCTGGACAAAGGTCTCCCTGAGAAGAGGCTCATTGAATTTCTAGAAGAAGAGGCCAGCATAGACGAAGTGAAACAGAATGTAGAGAAATCATCTATAGCCATAAACTGGGCCCTTAAGAACGGATGGATAGAAATAGAAGACAGAACTGTACGCATAAAGAAGAGGCCGGAAGAAATAGAACTCCAGAGGGCACTTGAAAGTGCGAGAGATGGCGAAGAACTGGATGAAAAAACGAGGAGGAGACTTGTTGATAGAAACCTCGTAGAAGAGGTCCGTGAAGATGTCGTCAAGCAGGCAGAGGACCAGCTTAAAAAAGGCCGAATATCCAATCTTACTCCTGAGCTTATAAAAACGGGTTTATGGAAAAAAGCAGAGTTCAAAAAATACGATCCGACGAAGACAGGAAAGAAAAAATACCCCGGAAGGAAACATATTCTCTCGTATTACATAGAAAAAATAAGAAGGGTTTTCTTTGATATGGGTTTCGAAGAGATGAAGGGACCCTACATAGAATCCAGTTTCTGGAACATGGACGCGCTTTTTATACCTCAAGATCACCCCGCAAGGGACATGCAGGACACTTTCTATATGAAGAAGCCTTCTCAAACGGACCTTCCCTCAAAAAAACTGGTAAACTCTGTCAAAAAAATGCATGAAGAAGGGGGCGACGGGGCAGAGGGCTGGGGCTACAGTTGGGAAAAGGATATATCAAGGAAGCCTGTTTTAAGGACACATACAACTGCAGTTAGCGCTAGAAAACTAGCAGAGATAGAACCTCCTGCAAAACTGTTCTCGGTGGATAGAGTTTTCCGTAACGAAACCCTGGACTATTCCCATCTACCAGAGTTCATGCAGGTAGAAGGAATTGTAGTGAGCCGGGACGTCACATTTCAAAATCTTCTTGGATATCTCGAAAAGTTCTACAGTAAACTTGGTTTCGAGAAGGTAAGGTTCAGACCTGGCTACTTTCCCTACACTGAAATGTCAGTTGAACCGGAGGTATACTTCGAAGAAAGGGACGAATGGCTTGAGATGGGAGGAGCAGGAATATTCAGACCAGAGGTCACCAAACCACTGGGCATCGATGTTCCTGTATTGGCATGGGGCCTGGGCTTAGAAAGGCTTCCTATGATAAAGGAGGGTATAGACGATATAAGGAACTTCTACTACGAAAACAATCTAGATATGTTAAAGGGGGCGAAGATATAGAATGGCAGTTGTAAGCTTTGTTGTTGAAGAACTGGAACAGTTGGTAGGTAGAGGGTTAAGTAGAAACATCCTCGAGAATAAAGTGCCGATGATGGGTTGCGAATTTGAAGGAATTGGTGATGGAGAGGTGGAATACGAGGTATTCCCCAACAGACCTGATATGCTTTCTGTCGAGGGCTTTGCAAGGGCTTTAAGCTATTTTATCGGAACCAACAAAGGACTGCAGAGTTACGAACTGGGAAAAAGTGGAATAGAGCTTAATGTAGAAAAAACCGTTGAACAGGTACGTCCATGTATATCAGGCGGAGTTGTAAAAAACGTGGATCTCGATGAAGCAATGCTCAGATCTATCATGCAGGTCCAAGAAAAGATACATAAAACATTTGGGAGGGGGAGAGAGAAAATAGCAATAGGCATACATGACCTCGAAGGAGTCGAATCCCCGTTTACGTACAAAGGCGTGGATCCGGAGGAAGTTGAGTTCACACCTCTACAGAGCAACAAAAAGATGAACCTCAGAGAGATAGGGAAGAAACACCCGAAGGGCAAATACGTTGAAATCATCAAGAAAAATGAGAAGTGGCCTGTTATAGTCGATAAAAACAGGGATGTTCTGAGCTTTCCCCCTGTGATAAACGGTAAACTCACAGAGCTTACAGAGGAAACAAAGGATGTATTCATAGATGTGACCGGCACCGACCAAAAGGCCGTGGACGAAGCATTGAACATAATAACGACTTCTTTGGCCGAGAGGGGTGGCAGGATAGAGACTGTGAAAATCGACGGAAAAGAAAAACCAGACCTGAGTCCAGGAAAAATGAGTGTGGACATAAAATATGTTAACAGGCTTCTTGGCCTTGATTTAGACAAAGATGAGTTCAAGGAGCTTGCTGGGGCGATGGGATTTGGTTACTCCGACGGGACAGTACTCATTCCCCCATACAGAACCGACATGATGCATCCAATCGACGTGGTAGAAGATATAGCCATAAGCTATGGTTATGAAAGCTTTGATTCTGAAATACCGGACGTTCCTGGCACAGGGTACTCACAAGGCATCGAGGACTTTACAGGGAATATAAAGGAAATTATGCTGGGTTTTGGGTTTCAGGAAGTGAAAACCACTGTACTAACAAATAAGGATAAACAGTTTTCTAAAATGAAAAAAAATGACGAAGATGTTGCCGAAATGGAAAACTCTTTTTCGGAAGAGTATGACATATGTAGAAAGTATATAATTCCCGGTCTCATGGATGTTTTGAGTCAGAATCAACATAGGTCCTATCCTCAAAAAATATTTGAGATGGGAGATGTGGTATTCCTGGACAAAAAAAGTGAAACCGGAACCAGAAACAGGAGGAAGGCAGCTGCTGTTCTCTGCGACGAAAAGGTAAACTATGTTGATCTGGCATCTGTGACAGAAAGCCTGCTGGAAATAACCGGCGTCGATGTTGAAATAGAAAAGCACGAAGAAGATATGTTCATGGGGGAAAGGTCGGGAACAATAGTTGCCAATGGAAAAGATGTGGGAGTCGTTGGTGAAATACATCCTGAAGTGCTCGAAAACTGGAATATAGAAAAGCCTGTC
>PWFY01000042.1 GCA_003554235.1 Candidatus Aenigmatarchaeota archaeon | reverse complement strand
GTGTGCTCTTCCGATCTCTACCAATACGAAAATCCAACCAATGATTCCGAACAAGTAGGATCCATAGTTTGCCAGTGCGGGTGCTTCTTCCATTACTAGATCAGTCATTCTGAAAGAGTGTGCAAGTAAGTAAAGTACACCGGCTCCGGCTATGAACTTGAAACCTTTCTCTGCTTCACCGAGAATTCCTGCGTACTTTGCAAACACCGGTACTAGCAAGCTGACAATCACAAAAGCCAGTAGTGTTTCCATCATTTTATCACATGATATCAATTAATATCTAGGTATAAAAAGATTACTTCGTTGCCTGTCGAGAAATCCCACATATAGTGTGGTGGAGGGGGTCGATTGTGCTTCAACCCTACTTTTCTTCGCCGAATACCTTTCCTTTGAAACATTTTATGGTAACAGATTTTTCCTTCCATGCATCAGTTGGAAGTCCGGCCTTTTCACAAAGTCCTTGTAGATACTGTTTGCAGTCCCACCCTTGTTCTTCGGGTACTTGTGGGAGCAAAAGCCCGCTTCTTACACCCTTTTCTATAACAAGACCATGTTTCCCGACCTTTATTTTATCAAGGTAGTCCTCTGGTCTATCTACGTCGATTCTTTCAGGTTTTGACATGACGGTGACCTCTACATCCAAATCTTCAACTTCTTCGGGTTCCAAAGGCGGAAACCTTCTGTCTTGAGTTGCAGATATGGCAGCATCTCTAACTGCTATGTTCAGAGGAACCTGTGGCTCCGGTAGTCCTATGCATCCCTTAAGATCCCCATCTTTTCTCAACGTAACAAAAACCCCCCTTTTCCTTTCCAAAAATTCTTCGTCTGGTTTCTCAGGCATCTCTTCTTCACACACGTAGCTTTCTATAACATCACGTGCGTAGTTCACTAGCTTTCCACCCTGTTTTTCTGTTAACATAAATCAAGAACAGCCTATTGGACTGGCCACCATTCCCTGTATACAATTCTTTTGTCGTCTTCTTTGTAGACTTCACCTTCTTTTTGCCATGCTACCTTCAGTAGGTTTTTGTATTCAAAGATGGTGTCTTCAGCCTCATCTCCATGGAACTTAAAAGAATGGTACATCGCAGTTCCGTCTTCGAATTCATTCTTCGTTACAGTATAGTTCAGAGGATTCATAAATCCAGGGATATCTCCCCCTTCAGACACCTCCGAGATGAGATTGGTCCCAAAGAGAAAGGACAGTGTATTTCCATTCCGAGCCTTGTTTTTTAGTAAGCCGAAAAAACCTTTTCCTTTGCCAAGCTTCCGTGCAAGACTTTCACCGAGCTCGTAGTCTGAAACTATTTCTGCTCCTTCGGAAGGTGACATGGGTCTTTCGGGTCCCGTGCCAGGATAATAAGGTTCATCCTTCTCACAATCTATATTTTCTAACTCTTCAACTATTTTGTCGAATTTTTCTGGGTCGATAGGAAACCCCCCTTCACCACCTTCGCCCCACTTTTTTTTATTTTCCTCTTCTGTGAACATATCCAAATGGTTTAGAAAGAAAATTTATATAACTTTTCTTTGTTTTGCAAAGAAAACGAACTCATCGTTGAAATGGTAGCGGGGGGTGGATTTGAACCACCGGCCTCCGGGTTATGAGCCCGACGAGCACTCCAGGCTGCTCTACCCCGCTGTGCCTATTTTTAACGAAAGGTAATTTAAATCTTGCGGTTACGGCGAACAACTACCAAGGGACTTTCAACTTTATAAATTTGGAACCGGAATTTTTCTCCATGTCGAAACTAGTTCTGGGGACGGATGAGGCCGGCAGAGGAGCAGTTCTTGGACCGCTTTGTATAGCTGCAGTTGTAGTTGAAGAGGAAGATGAAAAGAAGCTAGAGGAGTTGGGCGTTGACGATTCGAAGAAGCTGAGTAGAAAGAGAAGAAACGAACTTGAGACAGGGGTAAAGGACATTGCCGAGGACTTTGCTGTTGTGAAGATATCTTCAAAGACCATAGATCGAGAGATGCCAAGAAAAAGCTTGAACCTCATAGAGGCAGAAAGAATGGCCGAACTTATCGATACCCTCAGACCTGATGTAGCAATAGTTGATGCAACCGAGGCCAAAACAGAAAACGTGAAGAAGACCCTTGAGAGCTTAATTAACGACGATGCCAGGGAGAATGTGGAGATAGTCGCGGAAAACAAAGCGGATGAGAACTATCCTGTGGTTTCCGCAGCCTCTATACTTGCCAAGGTTACAAGGGACAACTCTGTTGATGCAATAGGGAAAGAGCTTGGCGAAGAGGTGGGAAACGGATATCCCAGCGATCCCCGGACAAAGGAGTTTCTTGAAAGGGTCCTGGAAGAAAAAGGCGAATTCCCAGAAGAGGTGAGGAAGAGCTGGGTAACAGTCGAAGATATGCTCAAGGATAAAAAACAGGGCAACCTGTCTGATTTCTGTTAGTTTGGATTTCTTGTTCGGTTTTTGTTGGTCTTTAGGGCAACTATACACGTGGAGATAAGAAACAGAATTATTACTGAGACGTCTGTCGTGCCCGGTGCTACAAAGGCACCATAGTCATCACCAAGATCGTCGTCCGTTACTATGGTTACGTTACCAGTTTCTTGCCATTCTTCGACACCTGTATCGTCATCGAGGAAGTTTAGCTCCAGCAGGACCTCAGCTTCTTCATTTGGAAGGGGCAGATCAGCGGCAAGTAGGAAGTAGGTCTCATT
>PWFY01000081.1 GCA_003554235.1 Candidatus Aenigmatarchaeota archaeon | reverse complement strand
GCTGAGAGATCCTTGTAGGAGTAGTGATCAAAGCCTTCCACATCCCCGTACCTTGCTAATGGACCACCGAGAAACGTTTCACCTTCGATCCTCCCTACTTCAGTTGCCTCCGATTCGCTCAATGGCTCACCTCCGAGGTATTTTCCAGGGACAGTGGTTCCTCCGTAAACGAGAATTTTCTCTGCCCCCTGGAGACCATCTTCTCTAAACTCGTCTGCCGTTATGTAGCTGTAGCTGTAGCCAAGTTCCTCCAGGCATCCTGCAATCATCCTTATCTGTGGGGCTATGTAGGGCGGGACGCCTAAGGTGCTTGGCTCGTCTACGTAACCATCCAGTATAAGAACTTCTGTCTTTTCCATGAAGTTCTTTTTTGTGGCAAGCGTTAAATTATTCAGGCCTCCCTACAGGAATGATGTAAACTGGTTCGGCTTCCATTCCCACAAAGTCCTTTAAATCTTCATCATTGAACGCACCAACAGTGACCATCCCAAGACCAAGTGTTTCGGACATGAGATACATGTTCTGTGCTGCATGTCCAGCTTCCATTTTCACGTATCTCTTCCCCCTGTCTCCGTAAACGTCCGTTGTCCTGTTGTATTCGGCTCCAATGATAAAGGCCACAGGAGCCTCTTTGATAAAATTCTGGCCCAGTGCTGCTTCAACTATCTCTTCCTTTACATTTTGTTCTGATTTTTCTTTAATGGAGTGTTCCTCTGGAATATATCTAAATAACCCACTTTCAAGGTTACTCACCCCAGGTTCTCCTACAGCGAGAAAAAGCTCCAGAGGATAAGTGGCTCCTGCAGAGGGAGCAGTCCTGTAACCTTCCTCGTTAGTTATACCCTGTGCAGCCCATGCGAGCTCCGAGACCTCATACAAGGAAAGCTCTTCGTCCCTGTAGCCTCTTATAGATCTCCTGTCTTGCATGGCCTGTCTTACAGAGATATTGTTTGATTTCCCGGGCTGCGGAAGAGCCAAACCTTCTTCATTAAATTGGTTTTCTTCTGTTGCCTCGTCTGCGGGAAAAGCTTGGTATAGAATCCTCATTGTAATGAATAGAAGTGCAATAACAATTAGAATTTTTTGTCTTTCCATAGCTTAAGGTTATTTATGTTTGGACGCGGCCGGAAGTTTTTCCTCATATGGGGGTTTTAGCAGGTTGGGGCTCGGAAGTGGGGGCGTCCTTCGAGAAAAACTTCTAAACTCCCGGCCACGATTTTTCCCCTTGATTTTTACCCTATGTTACTACATTGATATATTAATATAAAAGTATTTCCTTGGTTTGTGGAAAAATTTAAATAGATTAAGAAGAAATTATATGGCGTGGGTGGGGTGAAACCTTATTTCTCGGTTCATGGGGGTGTTCCGAGACAGGCTCATTCGAGCCTACCCCACCTTCCTACTCTTTCATAGAAAGTCATCCAAGCTTCCTTGTTCTATCCACCATACTCTTGACTTTTTACCCTTTGATTCTTTCTCCTCTGACTTCACAAGTCCCTTTATCTGAAGATCCTTTAAGTGACTGCTTGCTGTTGCCCAGGAGACATCTATCCTTTTCGCGACTTCATAAGTAGTAATAGGGTCCTTCTCCTTCGTAAGACTCTCGATTATGTCTTTATCCGTTTCGGACAGTTCGTCCTTTTCATCAGGCACCTTTACCTTCCTGTTTTTGTTCTTAGTATCTTACTATATAAAGGTATATACAGAAGCATTTAAGATAAAGAAATCTTAAGGATGGCCAAGATCTGCTAAAAATAAAAGGTAAAGGGGGCTGTTATTCCTTTAGGTTCTTGTCGAACTCGTAGATCTGGTGTCTAAGCCTGGTCAGCACGTCCTTCTTTCTAGAAAGCTCTTCTTCGACCTCATCCTTCTTCTTCTTGAGCGTTTCGACCTCTCCTTGAAGCGTATCCTTCTTTGCCTCTAGATCTGCCTTGGAATCCTTGAGCGATTCGACCTGCATCTCCAGTTCCTCGTGTTCTTCTTTCAGATCGCCGAGCTTGCTTCTCATTTTTTCTTTTTCTTCTCTGAGATCTTCTACTTCGTGCTCAAGTTTCTTTTCCTCGCTGTGTTTCTCTTGAAGCTTCTCCTCTAACTTCTCCTTCTTCTCCTTTATGTTAAGAGCTTCTTCCATCGAGTCATCAAGAAGGTCGAGAATCTCTTCTACTTCGTAGTCATCCACGTCTTCATCTGCGTGCTTCTTTGCTTTGTGGACGTGTAGACCTCTCTTAGAGTCAAAAGACGAGCCGCAAACACCACATTCGTGTCTTTTAGCCATTGTTTTTCATCTCCCTCACAAGTTTTGTAATTTCTTCGATCTGCTTTTCAATTTCCTCGGGCTCTACCTCACTGATCCTTTCTGCCTGGAGCTCTGTTTTATCCTTCCAGCCCTTGTCAAAACTATATTTATGTTCTTCTTCTTCTACATCCTTTAAATCTTTGACCTCCTTTATCACTTCAGAGAGCTTCTCTCTGAGCCTTTTGTTTACCTTTTTTATCCTTTCGTTCTCCATCTTCATCTCGTTTATTATCTTTTTGTCCTCTCTTAGAATATCTATCAACTTCTCTGCTTCTTCTTCCTCGCTTAGCTCCTTTCTCTCGTCCATTGTATCATTCTTTAGAATTCAAAGCCTCACATCACAAACTATATAACTAGAAATTGAATCTCGCTTTTTATATGTTTAGTGGATGTTCCACTGAGAAGTTAAATGGCGCCCGGAGCAG
>PWFY01000056.1 GCA_003554235.1 Candidatus Aenigmatarchaeota archaeon | reverse complement strand
AGGTATAAATGAAAAGGTGAGGGCGAGGGGCGCAAACAAGGTAAATGTAACAAACAAGGAAACAGGGGAGACCAAACAAGAAGAGATCGACGATGTTCTTGAAAATCCGGCAAATCCGCACCTTGTCAGAAGAAATGCTCTTACCAAAGGAACCATAGTTAAAATAGGAGACAAAAAAGCAGTGATAACTTCAAGGCCCGGACAAAGCGGCCAAATAAACGCAGTTGAAATCAGCTGACTACCTACTCTTAAACTTATAAAGATTTACTTTGATTTCCTCTAGTTCACTTTGGTGCCAAGGCATTGACTTTTCAAGAGGGAAGGACACCGTTTCACTGTCAACTACCTCCCCGCCGCAACTTTCTACATAATTTCTAACAAACCGGTCGGTCTTTGATAAATGGAAAGAATAAACAACGGACGCCAGCTGAAGGGACTTCCTTATAAAGGGTCTATCACTTCCTTTTTTCTGTGATCCAAAGGGAGGATTCTGTAAAACCAGGTCAGCCTGGCCATCAAGATCAGCGATATCACAACATTTGAACACAATATCCAGATCCAATTTTCTGGCATTTTCCTTGGCAATATCAACTGCATGTGGATCTTTGTCTACACAAACAACCTCAAAGGCCCCAAGAAGCTTGGCCCCAAGACCCAAAACACCTGTACCACAACCCAGGTCATATACTCTGCAACCTTCAACAAGGCCTTCCATATGAGCCTTCCAAACTACAGATGCAGCCAGCCAAGGAGGCGTTCTATACTGCTCAATTTCAGGATCCGGATCACTAAACCCCTTAAGTTCCTGCAGTCGGATTTCAAGCTCTTTTTTGTTCATAGATATACCAAAATCTCAAATTTTAAATAATCTCAGAAAAAGCAAATACCTGGGGTGTTAAAATGGCAGCCAGAATCCTAGGGACCATAGACATACTTTCAGGTATTTTACTGCTCATTTCAAGGTCCCATTATCCAACCTTCAGCCTTATATTCACTATACTTTCCATGGCTCTATTAGGTAAAGGATTACTATCAATGATATGATGGAAAGGAGTTTTTACAGACGAGATTCGAGAAAGGTGGCAAAGGACCTTCTTGGAAAGAAACTGAAAAAGGGGGACTTGGCCGGGAAGATAGTAGAAACGGAAGCATACTATGGAAAAGGAGATCCTGCTTCCCACGCATTCAATGGTAAAACCCAAAGAAACAAGCCCATGTTCGGTGAACCAGGTAGAATATACGTCTATCTTTGTTATGGTATGTACTATCTTCTTAATCTTACAACCCAAGAAAGGGATGAGCCTGGTGCTGTTCTTATACGTTCCGTGGAACCTCTTAGAGGTATAAAGGAGATGAAGCATAACAGGGGAGTCAATGATAAATACAAGCTTACCACTGGGCCTGGTAGACTAACGGAGGCTTTTTGTATAACAGACGGGAACACCGGAGAAGATGTGGTTTCAGGCGAATCAGAGATTGAGGTAGTGGACTTCGAAAGCCCGGGAAAAATACAGAAAAGTAAAAGAATTGGGGTTAGCAAGGAACATAAAGAAGATCTTCGTTTTTATGTGGCAGAATCAAAATTTGTGAGTAATAAATAATTTTTTAAATTACGAAGGTTTAATTATACTATGCGGGGGACGAAGTGGGTTTTTGTATCCGGGGGAGTACTTTCTGGTCTAGGTAAGGGTCTGGTATCTGCTTCAATAGGCAAGTTCTTACAGTCGAGAGGGCACAAAGTAGTACCTGTAAAATGTGATGGCTATCTAAATGTGGACCCTGGAACCATGAACCCAATAGAACATGGTGAAGTATTTGTTCTCGATGACGGTGGAGAAGTAGACATGGACTTCGGCCACTACGAAAGATTTTTGGGAATCGAAGGCAAGTTTGACTGGAACCTGACGTCGGGAAAAATATTCCAATCGGTCATAGAAAAGGAACGCAACGGCGACTACCTCGGCAAAACCGTCCAGATGATACCCCATGTAACCGATGAAATAAAGGAGAGGCTTAGAAATATAGCTGAAAGAGAAGAAGCAGATGTCGTAGTCGTTGAGATAGGTGGGACGGTAGGTGACCTAGAAAATATGATATTCCTCGAAGCAGGAAGGCAGATGAAGCTTGAAGCGCCAAGTGAAGACACATGTTGGGTACACCTGACGCTGATACCCTGGCTAAAGGCAGTAGGAGAGCAGAAGACAAAGCCTACACAACACTCCGTAAAGGAGCTTGAATCAATGGGTCTGGAAGCCGATGTTATAGTGGGAAGAGCAGAGAATGAACTTGAAAAGAAGACCAAAGACAAAATATCATTGTTCTGCAACGTGCCAAAAGACCATGTAGCGTCGAATCCCGATGCAGAACATGTATACAAGATTCCTCTGAATCTGATAGGCGACGGCCTCGACAAAGCAGTGTCAGAAGAGCTTGACCTCCAGGACAAGGAAAATGATATGAGCAAATGGAGGAAACTTGTAACAAACCTTGAAAGCCCAAATGAAGGGGTCGAGATTGCAATATGTGGCAAGTATACAAACCTCGAAGACTCCTATGTATCCATAACAGAAGCGCTCAAACACTGTTCCGCCCACCTGAAATGCAGAGTAGAAGAAAACTTTGTAGAAACCACTGAAATAGAAAACGAAGGGGAAACTGTGGAAGAAGCCCTTGGAGGCGCGGATGGCGTAATAATACCGGGTGGGTTTGGCGGCAGGGGAGCAGAAGGAAAGATCGAGGT
>PWFY01000083.1 GCA_003554235.1 Candidatus Aenigmatarchaeota archaeon | reverse complement strand
TTTTCCCTAGTTCCATCATATGTAATGTGTGTTCAAGAAGGCCGCCTATGTAGTTGTGGTGGTAGAACATAGCTGCAGGAGCCTTTTTGAATTCTTCTATGAAATCATCATCCTTCAAGAATGTTTTCATAAGTTTCTCGAGTTCTGGATTTTCCAGGGAACCGATTCTTTTTTTGAACTCTGAAAACATTTCATCTATATCTCTCTCTGACTTTTCAACAAAGTTCTCTATATCGTAGTTTTCTGCTTTTCTTATGCTGTTTTCTTCTATGTTTATCTGTTTGTTGCCCTTGAATTCGGAAATACTTCCTTTAACTTCTAAGACATCACCGGGCTTTATCTTTTCTTGTACTGCTTTGACCTTTTCTTCGTCTCTCCCACCCCAGTACTTTGCTTCTATTTCTCCCGTAGCATCGGCCAGACCCAGTGTAAACATATGTCCTTTCCTGTAGGATCGGACAGGCTTTTTATATTTCACAGAAAATGTGCTTTTGACTTCTCTCCCTTCTTTTAATTCCTCTATATTTTTTCTTTCCATCTTACGCCCAATTAAAATTTGTTCAACAACAATAAAAAGTTTTATTTTAGATAAGTCAAACTTAGCTTATGATACAGATAGACGGTAGTCAGGGAGAAGGAGGAGGACAGATAGTAAGGACCGCCACATCTCTCTCAGCCTACACAGGAAAGCCCGTTCAAATTAAGAACATACGTGCTGGCCGTTCTAACCCTGGTCTCAGACCACAGCACGTCAAGGGCGTAGAGACTCTTGAGGAGTTGTGCAGCGCGGAGGTGGATGGAGCCAGCGTTGGAAGCAAAGAACTGACCTTCTGTCCAGTAGAACTCGAACCGAAGGATATGGAGGTGGATATCGGAACAGCAGGCTCTGTGACCCTTCTAATACAGTCTATCATGCCGTCTTTGATTGGCTGTAAGAAAGATCTGGAGATAAAAATAAAGGGCGGAACGGATGTGAAGTGGTCGCCTCCTGTCGACTATACGAGAAGTGTACTGCTTCCTCTTCTTCAAAATCACGGTTATGATGCCTCTCTCGAAGTGAAGAGACGTGGTTTCTACCCCAAGGGTGGTGGTGAAGTCGTTTTCCGTTTTCGCGGCTCCGATATAGAGGAATTTGATCTGGTTGATAGAGGGGACATTCAAGGTATAGAAGGCGTATCCTATGCCTCCGAACACCTCAAAGATGCCGAAGTAGCTGAAAGACAGGCCGGGGCTGCACGGAAACGCCTAGGGGAGGAGTTCGAAATGACACCAAAGATAAAAACGGAGTACTGCAACTCTCGATGCCCGGGTTCAGGTACTCAGATCCGGTTAAAAACCGAGAACTCAGTAATCGGTGGAAACGCCATCGGAGAAAAGGGAAAGCCTTCTGAGAAAGTAGGCAGGGAAGCGGCTGAAGATCTGATAAGAAACTCTAAGAGGGTAGTGGATAGGTATGCAGCCGATCAACTTGTGCCGTTTCTTGGTATTTCGGGAGGACAGATCAATGTCTCTGAAAAAACAGGCCATTCGAGGACCAATATCAAGATTACAGAGAAGTTTTTGGAAGTTGAATTTTCAGTAAGTGGAAATATTTTGAAGGCCAGAAAAAATTAGATTTCTCTGTTTGTTGTTAAAACGTCTGGTGATGTGTTGAATACTATACTCCTTTCCTTTAGAATCTCTTTTAGATAGTTGTCGTATTCTGATATTACCGCATAACCATCCAAGAAATACTTATCTTCTCTATTCGTTTTGTATTCTGGGTCTACTATTTTTCTTTGGACAGTTTTATTGAAAAAATGTTTTGGATCGCCGCCTCTCGGTATATAGATTGCCTGCACCGGTGGTTCGAGGTCGAACTTTTTGAGTCTTTCCCTGTTTATTGCTATTTCATCCCAGTTGAGTTCACTGCTTACATTACAGATTTCAGTCTCGTAGATATTTTCAGTTATCTTCTGAAGTCTTCCACTACAAAAGGGAAGGTCCCTTTCCCAGGAATACATATTACCTACAGTAGATGGGCATATAAAGAAATAAAAAGGTTGTGTTGTTACTTGACTTCTATCTCTTTTTCCTTCTCCTTTTCCTTCTTTTTCTTTGGCAGTGTGATCTTCAGGACACCGTCTTCCATTTCGGCATCGGCCTTGTTTTCCTTGACTTCTTCAGGGAGTGTTATGGTTCTTTGCATTCCTCTTTTCTTTCTCTCGTGTCTGTAATAGTTTTCTTCTTGAACTTTCTCTTCGCTTTTTTCTTTGCATGATATCATAAGTTGGTTTTTTCTGACCTTCACAGCCACGTTTTCCTTACTTATCCCTGGCATATCGGCCTTCACTACTATATTTCCATTTTCTTCATGCACATCAACCGGGAAACCCCTCATGGTTCCCGCGGCCCTGGGTCCCCTCTGCCACAACTCTTTCATAAGCTTGTTCATTCTTTTCTGCATATCTTCTATTTCTCCAAAAGGATCCTTGATTGGCATAAAATCACCTCGTTTTTCCATTTACAGGCTTTTAGTGTTTATATACATAAAAAAATATTTAAAGCTTTTGCTACCGATTGACATATATCTAGAAAAGGTCCTCCCACCACCTTCTTTCCTTATTCTTTATCTTCTCCAGCATCTTTCTTGCAGTCTCTGTTTCCAGGTTTCCATCGATTGTCTCTATCCAGAACCTTGCATCTTCGTGCCCGTCCTTGATATATTCCTTGGCCTGGATTGCGCACTCGATTAGATCTGCGTCTCCAGCC
>PWFY01000034.1 GCA_003554235.1 Candidatus Aenigmatarchaeota archaeon | reverse complement strand
TTGAGTGTAAAGTCACGGTCATTCAAAGACGGTTTCTTGTGGAAGTGAAGGGTACTCCTAAAATTCTCAACATCTTCTTCCGTTACAACATCATCTAATTGTGCCATCTCATTTCACCTCATGCTATTGTTATTCCACCGTCCTTCTCCAACGACATGGTTTTATTATCTTCTTGGCACAGTATCTCATTATCCCCACCTCTAACCTTTACTTCCTCGCACTTCCATTTTCCAAGTTTTATACTCATTTTCATTTCACCTCATTTATACTCCTTTCCAGTTAAGGTTGCAAATTCACTCCATGCCACCTTTTTATGTGGTGAGAATATTTTTTTCTCAACCTTTCCGTCATCAACCGTAAATACTTTTACCTTTGGCTTCTCTTTCAGTATGTAATCTGTTAAGTCCCCTCTATTTATGTGTTTAGTTCTAGTAATAGCAGCGTCAAATTTTGACTTTGATATCCTGTCCACAGCAACGGGGTTCTCACTACCTTCTACTTGCATTAAGCCCGCGGGATTATTTTCAACATCTCCCCAACGGCGGCTTGAATTAAACCTTCCTTCAAACCTATCCTCGTTATCTACAAAACATTGATTTTTGCTAGGTTTCCAATCTCCTTTGACAGCTTTACATTCATCCTCTGTTATTTTTTCCATTCTAAGTTTTCCCATTTTCATTTCACCTACAAAAATCGTTTTTTATTATTCCTTTTAATGATTCTTTGGCTGGACCCACATCGTAACCTTTATTCTCCCAAAACTCTATTCTTTCCACAGCTTCGCCAATTCCTTCAAGACTTCTATCGGGCAAGTCAAAAGTTTCATCAGATAGAGCATCTCCTTCTTGCGTCATTATCTGACAAGAAGGATACCCTAATTTATCCTTAGTACATACCAAATCTGCTTTGGTAGTCATCTCTTCCTCTCTTCTTCCCTCTCTTCTTTCTGGAACCCTCGTCATTTCATTTCACCTCTCTGCATTCCAACATCTTTTCATAAATTTATCGTTATCAAAGAAAGGGTTTTTGTCCTGAAGTTCGTCAGAAAAGGCTTTACACAATTCCATCCTCTCGTCGGGGTCTTCCATATTTTCGTTGACCGTATCTGCTATCAACTCAAAATGTCCTTTTGTCCATGATACCATTTATCTACACCTCACAATAATATTTTTATAAACCAGTTTTTTCAACACCTTTACACTTCGTCATAAATTTACCGTAATCGAAGAAATCATTTTTTACTTCAAGTCGAGTAGCGAAAGAACGACAAAGGTTTTCTTTGGTATCCTCATCACTAACTTCATCGTTGACCGTATCTGCTATCAACTCAAAATGTCCTTTCGTCCATGAAACCATATTAACTACACCTCACTCTAAAATTGAAAATAGAGGGGATTTTACTCCCCAGAGGTTTTTCTAAATTACTTCAGTTTCTCGTGCATGCACTCTCTGAACTCAGACTGGCTCTGTCCACTACAGTCGTTTGCTGCTTTCCTGAACTTCTGGTTCTGTGCCTTGACCTTCGAGGACGTGATAGTAGGACTGTCACGAATCTTTACGTAGCCAGTGTAGCCTCCTTGGTCTCCTGTTAGAGAACTACCGCCAGCGGGTCTTAACCAAACTCCCATTTATTTCACCTCCGTTGAGTTATTTTTTGCATTTTACATTACTAACTTCCTTTCTCTCCTTTAAAAAACCCTTTCAAATTACAGGACACCCTGTCGATTACACAACCTTTCAAATAGACACATAGATTTTTAACTCAAGAGAACAAATCATAACCATGCCTGATGAGATAACCTTCGACCTAGATAAGGGAGAACTCACCGTGGACGGGAAAACTATCGAAGTAGATAAGAGCGAATGTCAGGTAGTAGAAAAGGGCAACAGGGTATCCCTTCTCTGTGGAGACAACAAGATGGAAATACCCGAAGAACTAAGAAACGCCATTGAAGACCTTTAACTTCTCCGTCAGTTCCTCCATTTCTTCTACCACGAACTCGGCCTCGAACTCCTCCTGAAAGTACCTTATCTTCTTCATGTACTTGCCGCACTTACACTCGCCTATGGGTTCTTCACAGTTGCTACATATAGCGACCTTGTTTATAATGTCCTGTTCCACCAAACCCTCCAGCCTCGACCTCGACTTCTCTATTGACATACCGAACTCTTCCTTAACGTCATTCCTTGAAACGAAATCGTTTTCAAGGACGAAAGATATTATCTTCATATCTAAGAGGTCGGCATCGTACCATCCTTCTTCCTCAAGTTTCTCTTCATCAAGCATAATCAATCAAATTTCTTTCTTATGTCGTCATCTACCATTGAGATGTCTACTCTTTCCTCGGAACCATCCACCATATCGCAGACCAGTTCCTTGCCCTCGACCTCACAGTTATCTACTTCTTTGCCACCTATTTCCTCTAAACCAAAATCTATATCTCCCATTATCTCACCTCCTCAATCAAAGATGTCCTCGCTGAATTTTTTTACGAAGGCCCTGTGGATGTATCTCATATCCTCTGGACTTTCCATAGCCGATATAAAATCTCTCCTTACCTCTTCGTTATCCTCCTCAAAGAATACCTCTCCCACATCTCTCACGACTTCCTTAACTATCTTCTTCCTCTCCACGTTATCGGCAGTTACAACATCTGCCGAACCTATCTTCTCTGGTAGCCTACCTTCGGAGAGGATAACTATCTCTTTGGGCACTCCGTTCTCCTTCCTCAACAAACAAAGTTCCTCTTCCATCTAACACACCAGTACGTTTTGACCAGAGCCACTCTTCTTTCTAACTACTTTCGTTCCCGTAGACCTTCCCTGGACTACCTTTTTCTTATCTTCACTTCCCTTCCTGCTGTACTTCTTCTTAATACAGATGTATCTTCCGTTTTTTATCTTACATTGAATCTTACCACTCTCCTGATTTACCCTCAGTATCTGCGTTCTGAAGTCTTCTCTTCATGTACTTAATCGCCTTCTTTTCCTTCTTGTCGTCTATGTCACCTGTCGGGACGAAGTTAAACCCTCCGCTGGGAGTTGGATGTGCTTCAACTGGTCCCTGACCGTCTACCTTACACTGAAGGATTTTCTTTCCGTTCTCCGTTATCAGGTTTCCTTTGTCGTCTTTTTTGAACCTACATTTATGTTTTGAACTTCCAACCATGTTAAACACCTCCTTTATACTTTACTTTTCATTCTATTTAAGGCTTTCTTTTTTACCTTCATAGGACACGGGTTTTCCTCCATCTCTCTGGACTTCGCAACTGCTATACACCCACCCAAGCACGAATCACATCTCTTATCGTCTGCTATCTCCTTAGCCCTCTCGTGATAGTCGTATAGGTTGGAGTATATCTCTTCTATATCGTCTTCAAGGATATTCCCCATATCCTCTTCAGGCAACATGAAGCAGGGCTTTACATCACCCTGATAATCAACGAAAAGCCTTCCCATTCCACTACCACATATCCTTCCTCTCTGCTTGAATACATCCTTGTTGTTCACCCAAACCCTTTTGTTCATCATGTACCAGTATGTCTCCTCCACTCTATGTTCCATAGTAGAATGCTGGTTGTACGTCATTATGTCCCTTATGACCTCCAATAACCTCTTTGACCCCGGGGCTTTCGACCTAAGTTCCTTTCCCAAACCGACAGGTTTCAAAGGAACGAACACCGAATTGGCGTTTATTGACTCTGCTAACATCGCCAAACCCAGCACATCGTTATCCGTATATATTGTCGCTCTCAAGGTCTTTGGAGGGTCTATGGCCTTCAACTTAGTAAGTGCCCTGTCGTACACGTTCTCGGTTTCTATAGGTTTTGTTATCTCACTTATCTCTTGAGAAACATCCTCTCCACCCCTTAACCTTTCACCAAGTTCTTGTATCCTCTCTTTGTTTTCCTTCTCGTACAGCACACCTCTTTCCCTGTCGTAAACCCACTCGTCTGGGTCCGACATCCTCCTTATCTCGTTATTCCTTTCTGGATTCAAGTACTCGAAACTTATAGTAACATTACAGTCGAAGTCATTGAGCCTTGTGTCCGCAACACCAGAGGTTTGAACAGTTACCTCGAACAACTGCGTTGCGTACTCAAGTATATCGTAAAAGTCCTCGTGGACGGTTGGCTCTCCACCCTCGATAACCAAGTTTTCCACGCCCCTTCTATACAACTTATCCATTATATTGAACCATTTTTCAGCCGACATCTCCTCTATGTCTTTGTCACCCACGAAACAGTGCTTACAGTTCAAAGGACACATCTGAGTAATCTCGATAATTGCGTCTTTTGGTGCTACAGTTTCTTCTTCCTCTGCCAACCCTTCTCTCTCAAACGTATCAAGACCTTCTAAATCCTTTCTGTTCAAAACCATGGTTCCTTCTTCTCCCTAAACCATTCTTCAAAAAATCCTTTAACCCAACCAGTGGATGAAACACCACTTATGATAATATCGTCCAACACTATAGTAGGTGTTCCCCTTATGACCTCCGAGAACCTCCTGACTTCTGGACTCATAGCACCTATCGTTCTAACCTCTACGGGCTTCAGTTTATACTTTGGTGGAACCTTCAAATTTATCCTCGTCTCCTCTATGGCCTTCCAGACATCTGGACAAAAATCGCACCCATGTTCCCAAAAAAAGAGGTTGCTGTTGGGTGGATTCTTGAGTTTTCTTATGTCAGGCATTCAATCACGCTCATTATGAATTTTCAAAAGGTCGTAAAACACTCTGAACTCGTCACTGCTCAATCCTCCCGCCTGTCCCTTAGACCACAAACCATCAACTATAGCCTCAATATCACTATCAGTAAGTATGAGCTTATTATTTTCATTTTTGTAACCTCTGATTTTATGAACCATTTAATCACCTCACTCTTCCCACTCCAAAACTGCTGGATTTATTTCTTTCTCTATATCCAGCCCTGGTCTATCCCTGCCCTCAGTTAGGTCGAAAACAGGCGAATTGAAGTTTTCTCTTCTCGCTTCAAGGTAGTGCTTACTGTAGGGCACTGACCTCTTCTCGGAGTTCAACTGTATCTCTTTGGCCATATCTCCACTAAGGCCCAACCTATTGGTATTCTCTTTCCATACAACTCTTTGGTGTTCTCTAGGCATACTTCCTTTTTCTTCTTTTTCTCTCATTATAAGTTTCTTTAATTTTTCAAACATCATTCGTCCCTCCCAAGTCTTTTCAAACCTTCTGTTGCATAGTGGCTATCTCCCAAAAGCAGGTGTATGGCCTCTGCAAAATCCACAATCCTTGGTTTCCTGAAATGAAGCCTTGCGTGACAAAGACCTATCCTCATAAACCTCGCCATGTGGTCCCTCGGATTGACTTCCTTTATATCGTTCATCTCAAGGAACTCTTCTATAGCCCTTTTACATGCTTCTGGCTTGTCTATTTCTATATCGAACCTTCTGACCGCCTTAAGATATTTCTTTAGTGTGGTTATATCTTCTTCATCCCCCTTCTTCTTTAGGAAGTTCTTTGATTTATCCTCTAAAATCTTCTTACCCGTTTCCCTGTCGTAGTAGCCGAACTTCAACCTCAAGTCGAACCTATGCCTCAACTTCTTCGTGAGTTTCTCCTTGTCGTTCGCTGATGCGAGTACTATAGTGTTTGCTCTCCACGACTCCTCCACTTCACTACCCTGCATAGTTACTCTACCTTCACTCATACACTCAAGTAGTCCTTCCCTATCCTCTTTCTTCATCTTGTCGAGTTCGTCTACCACGCACACTCCTCTGTGGTTCTTCGGAAGGATACCTTTCCGTGCTTTACCGTGTGCCATAGACCCCACTATACCTGCTTCAGTTGACTTCTTACTGGCATACCCTGCTGAAAGGTGGTCTCTTAACCAAGTTAAAATCGCCGACTTGCCAGTTCCTGGTGGACCGTAAAGTAACACATGAACCCTTCCCCTGTCACCTTGAGCGTCGTGAGGAGAAGCCAAAGCCAGCAAAAGGGCCTCTTTCTTCTTTTCTACCCCCACCATCTTAGGGTTAATCCTCTCCGAAAACCTCGTTATAGGGTCACTCATATCTCTAACCTTCTGTCTTATCTCTTCCTCTTCGTCTGGACCAAGTTGAACATCTCCTAAAAAGTTGTTTCTCATACTATTTCACCTACAACTTCAGTAAAATCATCCACCTCGCCTTCTTCCCCTTCTTCACCTACACCTACAACTTCACCTTCCTCGTTTTCTCTCGCCCACACCTTGAAAATCTGGCTTCCCGTCCACTGATAGGTTTTTTCAAATATTGCACGGTAGAAATCATCTGTAGTATCCGAAGATTCTCCCGCGTCTTTAACCGTCTGGATTATAAGGTCATCTAAAATTTTCTTAAGGAGGTTCCTGTATCTCTTTACCACCATAGGATATGTAGTCTTGTTGAGTATGCCCTGACTCGGCCCACCACTTTGTCCTTCCTCAAACTTTTTAATCCCAGTTCTTAGGCCAGTAAAGCCCTTTCTAATCTTCTCAAACTTGTCCTCGTCCTCACCTACTCCTTCTTTGTATCCTTCCATCACCATTTTTCTGAATATGGAGAAGCACTCCATCAAGATAGGCTTGGCTTCCAACAGGTTGGATTTAATCTTCTGCCTGTGCCAATCATCGTCTAACTGCCAATCCCTCATCTTGAGAAGGTTGTCCACCTTAACTGCTTTGTCGAGGAGTTCCTTGCAGTACCTGTCCTGAGGTGTTTTCATCAGGATATGTTTTTTCTTAATCATTCGTTATCCTTTTGTATTTTCTTTGGTAGGTCAGTTTCCTCACCATGAGCACACTTAAGATGTGCTGAGGATGCCATAACTATCTGGTATCTTTTATAACTTCCAAATTTATCTATAATTCCTCTTCCTTTGTCACTTAAAGTATATTTGTACTTTGGTCTATCATTATCTGAAACGTTTTCTCTTTCCAGTAGACCCCTTTTATACAACTGTCGTAATATATTGCTGTAAGTCATATATGCTGGTTTTTTCCATTGACTTTCATTCGCTTGGGGTATGTGTATATCTTTGCATGTTACTTCCCCCATCTGTGCAACTTCGTCCAGTACTTCACTGATTAGCATCAATTTTATCCAAAACCTCCTTGAACTCTTTTGTGTTTTTTCTAGCTTTATCAAGGAATTCTTCTTCCCTTTTTCTAATTTTTATGAACCAAGCGACATCAACCCTTCCCTGAAGCCATCCATCCCATTCTGTATCTGTCAAAAATCCAAGCTCTTTGCCTTTTTTCTTCCAGAACTCTTGCATTTGTGTGTGCCATTCACCGCCTTTAATTTAAATCACCTTAAATACACTTTAACCCTTAAGTAAGGACTTTTAAGGGTTATCGTAATGACTTAATGGTACTATTAACATTAATAACTAACGTTACTTATTAACGTTAATCCTACCCCCTGCCAACTCAAAGCCAAACTCCGATTTCTCCTCTTCAAAATCATCTTTGGTAACACCTATGATATAAAGCACATAATCTCTCATAGGACACGGCTTATCGGTTGAACAGCAGAAGGCTATATTGTCCCAGCATAGTATACTGTAGAGTTCTTCAATCTCCTCTGCGGTATCGGGTAAATCGTTATTGTACTTCTCGGCAATTTCAAGCATCTCCTCGTTTTCTTCCAGTTGCTTTTCTACCTGTTCAAGTTTCTGCTCGACCTTTTCCTTCCTGTCTTTGGCGTTCGCAACCATCTGCTCGAACTTATCTGTTTTGCCCATCATTCTTCACCTCCTTGCTCTACTTCTTGCGTTTCCATCTCCTTTTCCTGCATCTTCATCTTCTCAGGTGTTACCGACTTCATCACCCACTCTGCAAGTTCCTGAACATCCTCTTTGGCAAGGTCTTCCTCGTTTTTAGCAACCATATCTGCCATCTTGTTCTGTAGTTCTCCCCTATGGTCGTAAAGCCTTTCTTTCAGGTCTTCAAGCGTGTTCCTGTCCGTGATGATGTCCTGCATCGCCCTGTGCATAATGTTATTGTTCCTAATTATGTCTTTGGCGGAGTCTATGGCTTCAGTGAAATCGTCCTCGGCTTTATCGGCTCTTGTCTTGGTTACTTCCCTCACCTTCTCAAGTGACTTCCTTTCCTGATTTTCGCCTATCCAAGCCTGTTCGGCTGTCTTTGCCCTGTTTCTCCACTTCTGTATCTGCTGTTGCTTCTCTGCAAGTAACTTCTGAAGTTCCTCCGTATGTGCCTGTGTATGTACGAAGTTTCCCTTCTCGTCTACTATTATATCTGGAACATTCCTTGACTCTATATTCTCCACAAATCCACCGTCTCTGTTAAGGTTAACATTCATAGCACTTGTATTGGCAACGGTCTTTAGATTTGGATTTCTCAGTATGTCCTTAAAGGTTCTTCCCGTTATGACTGGGCTTATACCCTTACCCTGTTTTTTGGTAACTGCCAACCTTCCATCGGGTAGTAATATTATATCTTCAAATGTACCGAATACTTTATCACCATTTGCACTCCTTACATATACCTGTTGTCCCCTCTCCATCGAGTACTTGAAGAACTTTTTGAGGGAAGTTCCCTTCCTAAACATCTCCATAGAAAGTTCTTCTTTCTCTTCCGACAACTTGTCTGCTACATCGACCTCTTCCCTTTCCTCCACCGACTCCTTGAGGTCATCGTACTTCCTCTCCATCTTCGCCGCTTTGGCCTCTGCTTCTCCTCTTGCCTTGTCTAGTTGTTCATTTATATTTTCTTGGTCTTCGGGGCCTATCTGCTTCTTCCTTTTTACCTTTGAACCAGTTATCTTCGATTTTAGCCAAGATAAACCTGATTTGATTTTACCTAACATCATTCTTCACCTGGGGTTAAGTCTATCTGTTCCTGTTCAAGGTCTTCCATAGTTTCTTTCCTTCCTCCTAGTTTGTAAAGAGCAAATAGTGCCAGTAGTACCAGTATTATTACTATAGGAACCCACCAGAAACCAGATATGAAGTTTGAAAGTCCTGCAACTGCTGTTACTTCGGCCTCGAACTCCTTGTACCTTACACTGTCTTCACCACCTTCGATAGTGTAAGTACCAGCTTCATCAACTCTGAACTCTCCTTCACCGTTCTCTATGCTCACCCTTGTTGGACCTACATCAATACGGGTAGATATGTTGGCAGTAGTGCCGTTTTCATCTATGAGTTCTATGTCGTAGACCTCACCTACAACCAGTTCACTGACCGATTTCCCCTCTTTGTTGGTTATCCGCACGTTCACATCCTTTGGAACACAGCCATCATGTTCTTTTTCTCCTTTTACATCAGGACAAACATCCCTTACATCGGGAATACCGTCCCCACTTCTGTCGAACAACACCTTAACTTCTTTCTTAGGGGAGTTGAAGGCATCGGTTTCCATATTCTTGTTTACTGCCTGTATCGTGTAATTTCCTCCCTCACTCAAGTTGTAGGAGAAACTGCCATCGTCACCTATGTCTTCGCTTTCTATAGTGACTTCTTCACCGTTCTTTATCTTTACTTCAGCCATAGATACATCCTCTGCTTTAACCTTGCCTTCTATCTCACCGAGTCCTATGTACTCTTCCTGTATCTCTTCAAGTTCCATCTCCCAGTAACTCCAATCCCTGATTTGCAGTAGTTTGCTGTCAGTATCTTCGTCATAGGGCGACTCACAGTTCCTCACCGTTACAGGATATTCGTTTGAACCTTCTTCATAGTCCTCGGGTATGTTGAAGTCATACAGGTACTCGTTTTCGCTGTATTCACTTATCACCTCAGCACCATCACTGTCTTCTGTAAATACATCACAACCACCTACCTGATGTCCAGTAACATCGTCTACTACATAGAAGTAAATAGTTCTTCCCCTCCTCCAGTTCTCCTCGTCCGTTTCTATGCTTATCGTAGCCTCTCCTTCACCAATGCCATGCTTTTGCCCAAGTAAGTTTACCGTCTTTGTGATGTTTTGCTGGTCTCCCATCTCATAATCGTAAGTAACTGTTATTTCTTCTCCAGTCAATAATTCAGGGTCTCCCGTGTCGTTTATAGCCCTGAACCTGTTTTCATCTAAGTCTACAACTTCACAGTATATTTCCTCCGTCTGATGCTCACAGTTAAGGCTGTCAACAACTGGTTGCTTTGCAGTTTGAAATTCAGCATCAAGAGAGTCTGTTGTTGGGTTTTCAGTCTTGTTTCCAGTATCCGTTGAGTCAAGAACAAAATCAAAGTCAATAGTACTATTACTACCTTCAAATCTATCAGTAGCCATAAACCAAGCAGTAAAGTTCTTGAGCTCTCCGTTTTGGAAAGCAGGGTCAATTACCATATCGACTTCATCTAAGTGGTCGGCAGATTTGCCAATTTCTTCGTAGTTAGAAATCCTATAGTCACCCAAATCGAACTTCAAAACAGTAGTGTTGTAGGAACCAGCCTCTAACATAACATCACTTGTTGTTACGTCTATAGAAGTCGCAGAAACTGTGGGAAGTAGTACGAGAGAAAACACAACGAAAGAAAACACAACGAAAGAAAACACAACGAAAGCTAACAATTTTTTCATTTATATATCACCGAAGTTTACATAGTCGTCTGGAAGCTTTTTAATTTTAATCACGTCCTCAGGTTCATGAGATATATGATGTTCTTCTAAATTTTTTGTATCTCCACAATCTTTACACGCCATCGTCATCCTCGCTATTTCTTTTTAACTCATTTAAAGAACGATTTACCAAATCTGACCATCCCTCAATTTCATCACTTTCTTCTATAAACTTTGAGCCGAATCTAATGTTACTTTCCTCTATTGACAGAGATTTAGTAAAACTTGACAATATTAATCACTAACATTTATTAACAACAATCTATTATTTAAAAGTATGGGTTAAAAATGAAATACAAAATAACACTACTTTCCCTCCTCATACTCTGGTTCTTACTATATCCAGCAACCGTTCAGACATACTCAACAAATGAACCGCAGGAATACACTATAAGTATAGAGGACTCGAAGTTGACGGGTGGGTTCACAGAAAATGTTGGTGTAGGAACAAACGTGGGGGTAAGGATTCAGAGAAATACACTATTGGGAAGCATACCAGTAGGCCCCAACGAAAGCTACTACCTTCAAGGATTATTCGTTCTGCCCGATTATGTCCTATGGAAGAACTTCGTCTGGATACACAGGATAGCCATATACATACCTACTATACTATTTATACTTGTAACGATACGTCTAACATCCGAAATATACTATGAAAAGGAGGTGAATATCAAATGGACATCGAAATCAAGAGAATCCTCCAAGAACTAGGCATAGCCACGGGCCTCGGCTTCTTTTCGTGGGTTTTCCTAGGTGCAAATGCTGGCACAGTCTTCACACTTACGCTTCTGATAAGGTATTGCACCCGTGATACAGAAGGAAACTTTTAAATAAAAGAATTGATATTAATTAGTTATGAAAAAGAAGTACTTAGCAATACCTATTCTTGTCCTTCTGGCGTCAGTCGTCGTCGTTGGAGCATCGGGAGTGACGAACACACAGGAAGAGACATTGGAAGACGGAGTAAGATATCATTCAATGGTTACAGTAGAGAAGAACGGAGAAGTGGTCAGCCAGAGTCCGAACACTTTCCTGACAAGTGGTCAGGATTGGCTCATAGGTCAGGTCGGTGATGTTTCGGAAACTTCAGCGGATTATGACGGAGCAACCAGTGATTACGTTGACACCATGTATGTGACTGATGGAACTACCGACCACTTGAGTACTGATTCGTTGTCTTGGAGCCATTCAAGTACTGGAAACATAACAACTACGGAATCATTCGATGCCACTTCAGAGATAACGGTCAACACTACAAGAATCTCTATAAGTACAGCAGAAGACGGTGAGACTGACTTTGCACAGAATACTTTCACCGAGGTCACCCTTCAAGATGGCGACTCCATAGATGTCACTTGGCAGGTCTGGACAGAGTAAGGATAGGTAGAAAGACTTGAGGCGAAAGTTAGATGAGGAAAACAACCCCTCGATTAATTTTATTTGTAGCTTTCTTCAGTTTTCTGTTTCTGTCAGGAGGAGTACAGGGAGCTGACGTTGAGCTTATAGAGACTTTAACTGAATCAACAAACCGTGTTCAGAGTGTTGCTTTCGGTGATGGTTTTATTGCTTACGGAGGAGTTGATGAGAATGTTTATGTACATAATACGGATGATTTCAGTTTAGAAGAGACTTTAACTGAATCAACAGACCATGTTAACTCTGTTGCTTTCACTGATGGTTTTATTGCTTACGGAGGAGTTGATGATAATGTTTATGTACATAATACGGATGATTTCAGTTTAGAAGAGACTTTAACTGAATCAACAGCCCGTGTTCAGAGTGTTGCTTTCACTGATGGTTTTATTGCTTACGGAGGCTGGGATGATAATGTTTATGTACATAATACGGATGATTTCAGTTTAGAAGAGACTTTAACTGAATCAACAGACACTGTCTGGGGTGTTGCTTTTGGTGATGGTTTTATTGCTTATGGG
>PWFY01000016.1 GCA_003554235.1 Candidatus Aenigmatarchaeota archaeon | reverse complement strand
GCTTGAGGTCTTGAAACGCGAGAACAGTATGTACAGGGAGAGGGTGGATGAAATCCAGGATAACCTGGCAGAGCTCAACGAAAAGTATGAGAAAGAGGTCGGTGAGCTCAAGGACAAGATGGAACTGTACGAAGACAGGCTAAAGTCTCTGGACAGCCTTTCCGACGAGCAGATAAAGGATGGAATAGAAAAAGGCAGCTGTGACCACAACTATTCTGTGAAGAACGCAGGGTCTAAAAGGATAAAGGAATGTACAAGTTGCGACAAGGGAATAACAGAAGATAAGAGATAAGTCAGCTGAGCTTGCCGTGCCAGAGCCCGTCCTTTATACTTTCACCCGTTTCTTCTTCCCACTTTTCGAGTGGAACTGAATTCTTTTCTCTTATATCCTCGCCTAGGTTCAGGCCGTTGTATGCACAGAAGGGAACCATCCCTTCGGGGGTCGTGTATTGTATCGTGCAGCTGCTCAACCTGTTTATGTCCATGTTCCATGCGTCCTGGAACCACATGCTTCCTATGTAAAGGGTATTGTAGTGGAACTCGCCCAGGGAGCTGTAGTCCCCCTTCACGAGTGCCTTGGAAAGTATCTCCTTTAGGGACAGTCCTTCAGGAGCCTTCTCGGAGTCTATGTAGTCGGACAGGTTTGTCATTATAGAAGTCATGACCCTTGTCTTTTTCAGAGGACCTTTCTTCTCGGACAGGGTCTCTATAAACTCCATGAGCCCTTCCACGTCCACGAACCTAGTTATGGGCAAAAGTTCCCCGTCCTCTATGAAGGCATATGTAGCTCCACCACAGGCCGGATTGGCAGTGAACTCCACCTGTTTCTCTCCCTGTATGTTTTCTATGAACTTGGATATGGGATAGACAAAGGGTACAGGATACCAGTCGTCCCGCCTGAGCTCCCCGCCCAGCTGGTCGTCCAGGGCCTCCATCATCTTAGAGTAGTCGACCCTCATCTTTTTCCTGTAGTCGTCGTCTACTTCGGTTATCCTTCCTGTAAAGGCCAGGGGCTGGAAGTTTACACCTCTTACTACATCTATGTTTTCCTGTGCAAACCGGACTATGTCACCGGCTTCGTCTATATTTTCCTGTGAAAGCACCGGAACAAGTACAACACTCGAGAAACCTGCCTTCCTCAGGTTTTCTATCGCCTTCTTGTTCTGGTCTATCCAGGAGTTGGTTTCCTTCGATACTCCGTCAAAGCTTAGATATATTGTGTTTACAGGGCTTTCGGCTATCTTCCTTGCATATTCCTCCGACTCGGCTATATCTATTCCGTTTGTGTTGAGCTGTATATGTACAAAGCCCTTTTCCTCTGCCTTCTCAAATATCTCAAATAGGTCGTCCCTTACCGTGGGCTCCCCTCCTGTTATCTGTATGGATTTGGATCCCACGGGCTTGACATTTCTTGCCTGGTCCATGAGCTCCTCCAGTTCTTCCAGAGAAGGCTCGTATACGTAGCCTGACGTCCCGGCGTTCATGAAACAGTAGGAACAGCGTAGATTGCACCTGTTTGTCACCGTGAGATTGGTCAGCACAGGCTGAGACCTGTGGTTTTCATAGAGAGACATGTTAACAACTTCACCCTCCACCAGTTCATCGCCTTCCTTCTCGTATCTCTTCCACTTCCTGTAATCGTTGGGGTTACTGAATATGACCGAACGGAATGTGCCGTGTTTTTCACAGTCCTTTTTGATCTTTATCTTGTCTTCTTCCTCGACGATCTCTGCATCTATCTTGTTCAGATCGCCCTCCTTCAGGCAGTCCGGGCATATCGATTCCGTGGCCTCGAGCAGTTTCATATTTATCTTAACTTTTAATAGATTTTAAAACTTTTAAAAGTTACCCTTTACAAATCCACAACAATTTACCTAGAAATAATCATACCCGCTTCCAAACGGTCTCACCGCCTTCGTCCTCCAGCTCTATACCTGCATTCCTAAGGACATCCCTTATATCGTCCGCCCTGTCGTAGTCTCCTTCCTCCCTGAACTCGTCCCGTATCTCGATGAGTAGCTCCACGGTTTCCTCCGGGATCTTTCCGCCTTCCTCCACCAAATCCAGCTTGAGTCCCAGGACCCCTCCAAGTTCCTGTATCTTGTCCCCTTCCCTTTCAAGTATCTCCTTCCTGTTGTCAAGATTTTTGTTGACCTTCTTGGAGAACTTCATTATCTCGTTAAGTGCTCCGTGTGTATCAATATCGTCGTCCATCTTTTCCTCGAACCTTTCTTCCAGTCTTCCGATCTCTTCCTCCAGGCCTTCACCTTCCCCTCCGTCGCTGTTCTCTATATTCCAGAGAGTATTGTACAGCTTCTCCAGATTGTTTTCAGCGTTTTCCAGTGCATCGTGGTTGAAGTCCACCTGCTTTCTGTAGTGGCTGCTTGCAAAGAACATCCTGATTACCTCCGGGTCATAGTTCTCCAGTAGCTCGCTTACGGTATAGAAGTTGCCCTTGCTCTTGCTCATCTTTTCCCCTTCCACGGTGATGTGTTCGCTGTGAAGCCAGTAGTTCACAGGCTCTTCCTCTAAATTATTCATTGCGATGTCTTGCGCCCTCTCGTTGGGATGGTGGGGAAAAAGGTGGTCTACGCCGCCTGTATGTATGTCGAACCTTTCGCCGAGGTATTTGGAGCTCATGACGCTACATTCTAGGTGCCATCCTGGGTATCCCTTGCTCCAGGACGAAGGCCATTTCATTATATGTTCAGGATCTGCGTTTATCCATAGAGCAAAATCCAGCGGGGATCTCTTTTCCTTAGTTTCATCCTCTTCTACCCGTCCACCTGCACCG
>PWFY01000039.1 GCA_003554235.1 Candidatus Aenigmatarchaeota archaeon | reverse complement strand
GCCCTGCTATAGTGTACTGTGATGTTTTTAACAGGTGGACTGTCAAGACGTCCCCTTCAGAAACATTTTCAAGACTTTTTTCGTTGAATGTAACATCAAGCACCTGTCCGTAGCCGGTCTTTCTGTGTATTTCCTCAAACTTTTCAAGGGCCTTTAACTTGGTTTTGTCGTCAAAACCGCTTTTGATTATTTGGGCCACTGCAAAGGAGTTTGCTATATCACCAACTATTATGCCCATATTTTCGCCGAACTTTTCTGGTCGCTTTCCATCAAACTCCTTTCTATGATATTTTTCATACATTTTATGGAGAGTGGTACCTCCCCTTCTGAGGTCGTCCTCGTCCATTATGTCGTCGTGTATGAGAAGATATGACTGCAGTGCTTCTATTGACAGTGATGCAGGGACAATCTTTTTCATGTCACTGCAGCCGCTTCCTATGTACCCGGCAATTATGAGCGCGGGTCTGACCCTTTTGCCTCCTCGCATTGTATAGTCTTCAAGGTAGTCTATGACCTTGATACCTTCAGAATGTATCTTTTCTGCCCTCTTTTTATGTTCTCTGAATTCCTTCTCCAGTTCCTTGTTTATCATCTTCTTCCATTTTTTCAGCTTTCTTATGGCGTTCTCCATCCTTTTTTCGTCGATTGTTACACCGTCAAGTTCCATATTATCGTACAGAGCTAGTTTTTCTGCTTTTAAATATATTTCTATGTTCAGGGACCGCCTTTTATGATTTCCAGTACCTTTTCTTTGATATCTCTGCTGCTGCTCCTCGTTACCCATATAACCCTTCCCTTGTCCCCAAATCTTTCCACAAGGTTTGTGTGTAAGGTGGCCAGTAGAAGTTTGTCCGATTCAATTGCCCTGTTAAGCATTTCTTCGAATTCGTCCGAGTATAGCTCCATAACACCGATTTCGTCTATCACTACAGTATCACAATCCTCAAGATCCTCTGATACCTTTTCAGAAAATCTTTTCAGGCCCTCGAGATTCACCTTGTACTTACTTACAGTGGGACCTTCTTCTATCTCTACAGAAGCCAGTACGCCCTTGTCTCCTGTCTTTACATCCTCTAACCAGAACCCCGTTCTTTCACCGTCTTCTCTTATTTCCGGTGTGAAAAAACCACAGGCTTCACCACCAACTTCTTCTATAATCTCCTTGAGAAGAGTGGTCTTTCCCGAACCAGGTTTACCTGTGAGAAATATATTCATTTTGATCAACCTATATGAGTTTCACACACCCAGAAAACTAGAAACAGTTTGGAGCCCTATGCTTTTAAGCTTTTCGCTGGCCTTGGAAGTCTGTGAGATCCTTCTCACCGAAGTATTTCTTCCTGGCCGACTTCATTGTTCCAGAAACACCAAGCGAACGTATTGAGACCTTGTTTTCTCCTATTCTCTCGACAAGTCCCAAGGCAAGCCTCACCTCACTTACATGGTTATGATTACACTTTATAAGTCCCTTTTGTTTTTCTTTGTCCCATAGGTCCTTTACAAGCCAGAAGCTAATTCTTCCTGTATTTATCTCTCCAAAAAGATCAAGTATGGAGCTCCACAGTGCGTTTATTAAGTCACCAAACTCCACCTGGCTTTCGGACCGTATTTCAAAGGCTATGTATCTCTTCTTCTCCCTGAGCGACGAAGGAAGCGTCTCTGGCCGTGCCATAACTTTAAATTGTAATTCGCCATATATATTAATTGAATCTTTATGGAAAAGGCAAAGGTCAGTTTCTCTAGAATGGAGCTGAAGAGATTCCTAGAGAAGCTTGCTTCACAGGTGGAGACCGGCAGGATAAGCCTAGAGATACCAGGCCATTCAAAGGGAAAGGCAAAGATAACACCGGAACAACCCATCGAGGCAGTTTTTGATAAGAAAGACGACGATAGAACCATGACCGTAGAGATAAGTTTCAAGGACAGAAGGGAGCTTGAACTATAGTTCTTCAACACCACCTTTCTTTATCTTTCCCTTGAGTTTCTTTCTGTTTTTCTGAACTATTTTCTTTGGTATATTTGTTACAGAGTCTATGGCTGTGCCTTTCTCTACCCCCAATACCTTGGGCAGGGACATTAGCTCTCTACCGCCCCTTAAAGCATATTTGTCTTTTGCCCCCGAAGTTACTATAAAACTGGCTCCATATTTTTGACAGAGGTCGATTGAGTTTCTTATGTGCTCCAGAACATGTGACCTAACCTTGCCATATGTTTGGTGAAGATCATGGAATACAAAGCCTACAACAACTTCATTCTCTGCTGCAGCCCGGGCAGTTTTGTGGTCGATTCCAGGGTCCTTTCTTTTGTGTTCAGGATGCAGAAGGACATCAACTCTTCTGTCTTCAACCGCAGCCTTGTTTATCTCGAAGCTCCCTCCATCGACTTCCACTATCTCTACCTTCTGTCTTGTTTCGCCTAGCATGTCCTTGAGTTCTCTGGGGCTTCCGGGATCCAAAACACAACATCTCACAAGATCCAACTTTGTTTGAGAGTTCAGTTCATCCATTCTTTCTAGATATTTGTTTATACCTTCCTTGTCTTCATATATGTGTGTCAGTGCGATTCCTGAGATGTTCCATCCTTTGATAAGTTCTAAAGCCTTCTTGGCTTCGTTTACTGGAGCATAGAGATCGTAAAAGTCCATAGACATACCTCTTGATAATTGTTGAGAATATTATAAAAATGCAAAATAATTTAATCGAAGATCTTTAACCCTAAGACATGGTTGTAAGGAAACACGTTTTTGTATCTGGAAGAGTCCAAGGCGTAACCTTCCGAGCTAGCACGAAGAAACAAGCGGAAGAACTTGAAGTT
>PWFY01000052.1 GCA_003554235.1 Candidatus Aenigmatarchaeota archaeon | reverse complement strand
GATGCCTTTGAAAATGGGTAGTCTTTAACAACGGGCACACCATTGTCAATAGACTTTTTGACCTTCTGATCACGTGGAACTGCACCTATCACCTCTACTTGGCATGTCTTTTCTATCTCTTCAAGCGACACCTCGTAGTCCACGGCATCGGTTTTGTTTAGGACTATCCCGAGCACCTCCTTGTTCTCCTTCCTAAGTAGTTTTATTGTTCTCATCGCATCTGCAACTGCAGGTATCGTAGGTGTAGAAACAACTATGGCCTGGTCTAGGGCCCTGACACTCTCGACTGCTTCCTGCGAAAATGCAGGTGCTATATCCAACAGTATAACATCGTAACTTTTCTTTAGGCTGGACACGAGTCTGTCCAACTCATTCAGATCTGTCTCGCCTCCGGGCTCCGGTAATCGACCCGAATAAGAAACTCCTATAGAAAGTGTGAAAATAAAAATAAACGTCAAAAGAGCTGCTGTTTTTCTCATATGCACCTAAAATTGAAGGGTTTAAGATATTTGCAAGTGGTCAAAGACCAATAGGACTTATTGGTCTTTGGAAATTTAAATAATTCACCGTACAGAGGAAACGGACAAAAACGGCTTATAATAGATAATAAAAATTAAATAAAAAGGATTGAAACATGGGGTTTTTCTTCGTGACACGGAGTAGGTTTACTTTCACTCTTCAGGTTCGATGACTATCTCTTCTTCGCCGTCTTCAGGCTCTTCTTCGGGATCGATGACTATCTCGCCTTCGTCCTCGTCCTCCATCTCTTCCATCATCTGCTCCTGCTCTTCCATCATTTCTTTAAACTCACCGATGTCAACTGCTTCAGGGAAGAAGACTTCGCCGTCCTGAGTTATGTAAAGCTGCTGTTCCTGAGGACCCATCATACCTTCTACAACAACAACTACTTCGTAGAGACCGTACCGCTCATTTACTTCCTCAGCTTCAAGATCTTCCATTTCTCCTTCTATCATGTACTCGTTGACAAAGTCCATTACTATGTCACCGGCTTCTTCCTTGGATATCGTTTCCATGTCTGTCTCAACATCAGAATCCATGGGGACTCCCTGAACCAAGAAAGCCAGGGCAACCACAAGAAGTATCGCTAGGATACCCGAAACCAACTTCCAAGGACCAACTTCAAATTCGATGTCCTTCGGTCCTGGCCTTTCCTCGGACTTTCCTGCAGACTTCTTCTCTGTCTCCTTTGTCTTCTTCTTTGTTTTATCCTTGTCCTTGTGAACCTGTGACTCGTGTACATGTAAACCTCTTTCCGTGTCGAATGTCTTACCACACTCTTCACATTCAAATTCTTCAGGCATGCCACTAAGTTTTTACCTCATACTTATAAAGTTTTTCAGGAGAAAAGGCCATGGAACCTCCTTGAAACAAGGGCCAGCGACATAGCCAGGATTCCCAGAAGAACAGGGCTTTGGAAGGACTTTGTAACAGGAATGGAAGCTTCCATATTCCCTATCTGCATTCCTGACGTGGTTGTTCCAACAAGATACGGAACCTTGAAATCAAACTCTGCGCCGTTATCGACCTCCTCCATCTCCTCCACAGGCATAAACCCTGTTAAATAGTTATTAACAAAAAAAGCGCCAAAAAGTAGGATTATGAAGAACATTACAGTAGGCCAGATTATCTTACCAGAACCGTATCCGATGAGTTTCTCGCTCTCCTCTCTGTTAACGAAAAGGGAGCCTAAAACCAACATGATTCCGCCGAAAACAACCAGAACCTGAAGGGCAATTATCAAGTAGTTTAACACGGGCACTTCCATCGCTTCGCCCATGACCATAAATTCATAATGGAAAGGTGACAGGGAAACCGAAAACAGTTCCGAACCGGCGGCAACCTTCCACCATGCACCTGTAAACGGCAGTAAAATCATTAAAATTCCCGCTGCGATTCCAGGCCAGTTTATCATCTTTAACATGCTTTCATCTTCGGAACTCATGGCTCAACATCCTCCATAACGTAGTCCTCGATCATTATCTCTACTCCAAGGAACTCCATTCCTATATCCATATTTTCAAAGTAAAGATCCATGTCTTCAACAGTATCTCCAGGGCCTACTGCATCTACAATAAGACCTTGGTCGACCTCTCCATGTAGCTTGAAGTCGGTGGTCTCTGAAGCCTCGAGGACAACCTCCTCCTCTAGTTCTATCCAACCGACCTTTCCGTCCTCGTAGTATATGTCGCCTGAGAATTTTGTTAAGATGATATCAAAGTCCAGGTCCGAAGCAAAGGTGGCCTCCAACTCTATCTCACCTGTCTGTAGATCAAAGCTTTCATCCCCAAAGGAAATATCACCGGGGTCCCCGAACAATCCATCCAAACCATCGACCCCCTCACGGGGAAGCATGAAACTCTGCAGGTCTCTGCCATGGACAGAAAAACCATAAACCAAGGGAAACAGTAGTACAAGGACAGTCGAAAGCGATAACAGGATCCCCAGGACTTTAGGTTCCATAGCTTAAACTGGTATTACAGAATTTAAAAAGCTTATCAGAGGAGGTTGATAGTAAAATTTTAAATAGGTATCTTTACTATTTGATTATGGTAGCGATGATACACACAGGGAACGATTTAAAGAGGCATATCACAATAGCTATCTTCACAGCACTTCTCTTCCTTTTAATGTGGTATCTAGGAGTCCATGAACAGAGAATCGCAGGGGCAATACCTTTCTTCATCCTCTTCGCGATAATGAGCATGGGACCCGCTAAGAGACTGTGGCCTTCTCTGTGGAAGGGTGATAAGTTCTCGCATATGTTCCCGATAACGTGGAGGAGTGAACTTGGGATTTGGTT
>PWFY01000064.1 GCA_003554235.1 Candidatus Aenigmatarchaeota archaeon | reverse complement strand
TTTTGCAAAGGGCAGTTTTTTGAATTCTTCTTTGGCCATATTCAGGATCTTTCTTCCGTCTCTTGAGCGAACAGGAGCATCTTTATTGTACTTGTATATCAGTGCCTTGCTGGAGTCCTTGACCTTCCCTGCTCCGTCTGTTGCAAACGGCTCAAGTGCAAAGACATCGCCTTCCTTTAGCTTATAGTCTATATCCGTTTTTACATTAGGAAACGACATCTTTGCATGTAAATCGTACTTCCCCAGGCCATGGCCTGTCAAATTTCGTATGGGCCTGTATCCAAATTCCTTTATGGTTTTTTCAATTTCGGCCGATATATTTTTTATCCTTTCGCCTGGAACCATCCTTTTCATAGCCTTATCCAGTGCTTCTTCGACAGCCATTATCATATCTTCCTTTCCGGAGTCCAAAGAAATGGTTGTGGCCGTATCTCCTATATATCCGTCTATATGTACACCCACATCCAGTTTTACAAGTCCTTCATCGAGAACCCTCCCGTCTTTTATATCGGCGGTATCATGTGCTCCTACTTCATTGACCGAAAGGTTCACAGGAAATGCAGGCTTCCCACCCAACTCCATTATTTTTTTCTCAGTCTCCTCTACTACCTTTGTGTAGGCAGCACTATTTTTTATGAACGTCTTTCCATGTTCACGGGCTTTGGCTGCTATTTTTCCGGCTTCTCTGTACTTTTCAAGTATATCATCTTTCAAACTACCACTCTAACACGTCGCCTATTTCCAGTTTATCTATGACTTCTGGTTTACACTCCAGTATATATTTGCATTTCTCTTTGGGCTTATAAACTTTCCATGTTCCAGGATCCAGGGTCATTTTATTTGCAATTTCTTTATCTACAACTGTTTTTTCTCTGTCAAGGAAGAACAGTGTCAGGTCATCTGGCACAAACAACATCCATACTCCCCATCTTCCCTCGTATTTGAACTCCATCAAAAGTCCTTTACCGTCTTCCGGTTCCCTGAACATCAAACCCTTCATCTTTTCGAAGATGGAGCTTGCAACCTCCACGTCTAAAAATAACTCACCCTTTTGTTTTATTTCCATCTTACCACCCCTTTAGTTTTACTTGGATCTTTCCTCTGCTTCATGTACTCTGAATATCGTGTTCAATGCTACATCAGGTGTTACTGAAATAGCATCTATCCCTGCCTCAACTAAAAATTTTGCATAATCAGGATAGTCTGAAGGTGCATTGCCACATATACTTACTTCCTTGCAACTTTCCCCGGCCCTCTGTATAAGGTCCCTTATTCTATTCTTAACGGCTTCATCCCTTTCGTCGAATATATGCTGAAGGCTTTGGTTGTCTCTGTCCACTCCGAGTACTAACTGTGTGAGGTCGTTGGAACCCACCGAAAAACCATCTACCTCCTCTGCAAACCTTTCTGCAAGTATCACATTAGAAGGAATCTCGGTCATCATGTATATCTCCAAACCGTCCTTGTTCCTCCCCAGTCCATTTTCAGCCATTAGTTTCTTTGTTTCCTTTAACTCCTCCACAGTCCTACAAAAGGGTATCATTATCTTGACATTTGTAAGTCCCATGTCTTCTCTGACCCGCCGGAGAGCTTCACATTCCATCGCAAATGCCTCCTGGAACTCATCGGAAACATATCTAGAGGCGCCTCGCCATCCTATCATTGGATTTTCTTCCTCTGGTTCATACTTTTCGCCACCCTTCAGGTCTGCATACTCGTTGGTCTTGAAATCAGAAAGCCGTACTACCACAGGCCTGGGGTAAAAGCCGGCGCCTATCTTTCCTATGCCGTAGGAAAGTTCCTGGATGAAATACTCCTGTCTCCCTTCTTCGATTAGCTTTTTGGGATGTTCACCTATATAGGATCCAATTATAAACTCTTCCCTTGCAAGACCGACACCGTCCACAGGATACTGTCCTAGATCGAAGGCGTTTTCAGGAATCCCGACGTTTAAAAGAACCTTTGTTTCGGTTTTTGGGATTTCGTCGACCTGTTTTTCCTCCACTTCAAAATCCAGCTTGCCCTTGAATATCCTGCCCCTCCCGCTCGAGCAGTCTACGGTAACTTTTTCGCCTGTACCAAGGACCCTACTTGCATCTTCTGTTCCAACAACAGCTGCGATCCCTAGCTCACGTGAGACAATAGCTGCATGGGAGGTGGACCCTCCCTTTTCAGTAACTATGGCCGAGGCCTTCTTCATTATAGGTTCCCAGTCCGGATCGGTCATGTCCGTCACCAAAACCTGGCCTTCTTCGAACTCTTCTATCCTTTCCGAATCCATTATGACATTGGCTTCCCCGGAACCTATCTTCCTTCCAATCGCCTGTCCTGATGTTATGATTTTTCCCTTCTCTTTTAGCCTGTATGAACGTATAGCGTCTCCCCTGTTCTGTGAATGGACTGTTTCCGGTCTGGCCTGCAGTATGTAGAGTTTGCCTGTATCGACATCCTTGGCCCATTCTATATCCATGGGCATGTCATAATGTTCTTCTATCTCAACGCCATAACATGCCAACTCTTCTACTTCGTTCTCCAATAAAACGTATCTTTCACGTCTTTTTTGAGGGACATCTTTGACTACAGTCTCTTCGTTTTTCCATACCATCTCCCTTGACTTCTGTCCCAGGTCTCTGGATACAAGGCTTTCTGTGGGTTTGAAGTAGCTGTATCTATCTGGATTAACCTTTCCTCCTACGACCAGTTCTCCAAGACCCCAGCTTGCATCTATATGGAGAACATCCCTATGGCCAGAGTCCGGTTCTATCGTAAACATTATTCCGGAACCAGAGGCGTTCACCATCTTCTGCACGCCGACGGAGAGTTTTACTTTGAAGTGGTCGAAACCCCTTTCTTCACGGTAGTGT
>PWFY01000091.1 GCA_003554235.1 Candidatus Aenigmatarchaeota archaeon | reverse complement strand
GCAGCAATAGGTAGCTTTGATCTATCCTTTACCTTTTCCCCGAATCCGGCGGGCTCTGCCCTGTCATCATCGGCTACATAGCCTTCCATCTTTTCCTCGGGTTCGTATGCTTCCGAAACTTTGTAGGCTATATCCATGTCGTGTAAAGTGTCCAACCACCAGGCCTCTGCGTCGTCACCATAATATTTTGTGGTATCGCTAAATCCAATTTCTCCATTGAGGACCTTCTCAGTGATTTCGCTTTCACCAGTTCTTGCTTCACGTCCTATCCTAACAAGCTTGGCATTGGGAAAGACGAAGTCTTTGATTTCTTCTTCATACCCCATTTTTCTTAGATCATCTATATCCATTGACTTAATATCTCCTTCTTTTACATCCTCGTGCTCTTCCAGTATTCTCTTCTTTATATCTTCAAGCTTCTTTTCCTTCCATTCTTCGTATTCCTCGAAGGCATCCAGGGCATCGTCTTTATTTTTGAAAACACCGACAAAACCTCCAAGCGCCTTCTCATCAAAAACACCTTCCTGTATTTCGCCTTCTTCCTCGTACTTTTCTAAACCATTGAGGAAAAGTTTATCCCTGTATTTTTTGATGGATTCTGAAACATCAGACTTGTTCTTTAATTCGTCCTTCTTATCTTCCATTCGTTCATAAATGTCTTTTAGGTGGTCATAGCTAGTCTCGATTTCTTCTAGATCTTCTTCTATTTCATCAATTTCCTTCTCAATCTCCTTGTTTTTCTTTGCGTCTTTGATCTCTTCCTGGAGCTCATTGAAATCACTTTCATCCATGTCATCTATGTCGTCTACTTCACTTAATTTGTCACTGAGTTTTTCCTTCGTTTTTTCTAGTTCTTTTTTCAGGTCTTTCTTTTTCTCTTCCAACTCTTCCTTACTATCTTTCAGAATTTCTTTTTCCCTTTCAACTTTCTTTAGTTGTTTGTATTCCTCATGTGCTTCTAGGCGGGATGCATAGTCCTTGAAAAGGTTGTAGTTGTTTATTTCAACATCTTCGTCTGTTATTTCCATGCTTCCTATTTTTGCCTCGTCCTTTACAGCAAGATTACCAGTCCTGGACTTCGTGTAATGGTTTATTGTTATTCCCTTGTATTCACCATCTTCTTCCTTTGCTCTTTCGTTGAGTTCCATCAGGAGGTCTGTTTTTATATAGAATTTGTCTCCTTCTGATGTAGACTTATGGCTGAGATCCTTCTGGATTCCCCTTTCTGCGTATATTTCCGGCGAAAGAGCTTCGGAAACACCACCATGAATATCTTTAGATATGTTAATAAGAAGTTCAGAGCCCTCTTCTTCATCCATCTCATTTAGCTTCTCCTGTAGATCTTCGTAATCTTTTAGAGCTTCCCATGTATTGTCGTATTTTTCTAGATTTTCCGTGTGATCTTTTATCCATTTTTCAGTCATATTTATGACACCCCAGTGACCACCATTTGTACCTAAAGCTTTTATACGTTTCCCCCATTCACCCCTAGATGGTCACAAATGTAATAATTACTTTAACCCTAAAGCATTTATACTTTGAGAACATCTGATGCTCCCAAAATTTTGTAGTTCAAAAACCATACTAAAGAAAGGGGATTTGTAGTTGTCTTAAAGTTCTTTGATTTTTTCTTCTGGTATGGGACCCTCTCTTAAAACTTCTACTTTTCCTCCGGTTACCTTGACAACCGTCGAAGGCATATTCTCATCGAGCTCGCCGCAGTCTATAATTATATCTATACGATCTCTCAGGATTCTAGAGATGTCCTCTATGCGGTAGTTGTTTCTGGCTCCGGAAAAGTTGGCCGAGGTTGAAACGATGGGAACACCGGACTTTTCGACAAGCATTCTTGCAGTTTCGTCCGAAGGTACCCGGAAGACAAAGTCCGTATTAAGTAGGTTGGGTACAGAATCCTTTTTGCTTGCAACAATTGTTATAGGACCAGGCATGAACTCTTTGCAGATCTTTTTTTCCAACACACCAAGATCACAGTATTTTTCTGCCATTTCAACTGAGGATACAATACATGGAAGTTTTTTACTTCTGTCCCTTTTCTTTACCTCGTAGATTTTTTCTACTGCCTCCTCTTTCAGTGCATTGGTTCCAAGCCCATAACAGGTTTCTGTAGGATATATACAGGTTTCGCCCCCTTTCACCCTTTTCCCAATTTCTTCGAGGCAAAATTCATCTGCATTTTCTACTATGAGTGTCATAGGGTCTCTACCTCATCTCTTTCTATCCAGTCAAAGTACTGGCTATAAACTCCATCATCCTCTCCTTCGAAAATGTTTATTATTACATCAACAACTTGTTTCGGGCTTTTGTCGGTTGTATCTATCGAGTATACTCTTTCTTTGCTGTTTCTTGCCTCCCTTTCTATTATTCCTGCTATCTCTGATTCCACATTTTCCATCACCTTGTCTTCATCCCATCCCTTTCCTTCCAACCTATCCTTTAAAGAGGAAGGCTTACATCGCAGAACTATGACCTTGTCTACAGCGAGGAAGTGTGAGAGATGTCCGTCAAGGACACAGTTTTCTAGATCATTGGTTTCATTTCTCAGTTTCTTTACATCCACCACATCCGATTCCCTCCTATCGTCGTAGGATATTATACAGTCCTTTTCTCTTGCAAGTTTATTGACTGAAACGTATTTTAGGTCTGTTTCTTCAGAAAGTCCCTTCGCTACTGTTGTCTTTCCTGTTCCAGGGGTTCCGGTAACCGCTACTTTCATTGTTTTCACCACAGTATTTTTCTTTTGTTGATTTAAATCTTCCAACGGAACAAACTTATTAAAATAGATGCCTAAAATCTTTAGGGGTAATATGGTAGAGGTTTGGACCGAAAAGTATAGGCCCGGGACATTAGAGGACATAGTAGGTCATGAGCATGTGATTCGCCGTCTTGAGGCCTTTGTAGAGGATGAATCATTGCCACACCTTCTTTTTACTGGTCCTGCTGGCACAGGCAAGAGTGCATCGGCTCTGGCGGCAGCCAAGGATCTATTCGGCGAAAAATGGAAGAACAATCTCCTGGAGCTAAACGCGTCGGATACAAGAGGTATAAATGTTATAAGGAATCAGGTCAAGAATTTTGCACGGTCCAAGGCCGTCGGCGATGTACCCTTTAAGATAATTATACTTGACGAAGCCGACGCCCTGACCCCCGAGGCACAGCATGCCCTAAGGAGGACAATGGAAAATTACACTGAAACAGCCCGATTCATACTTATCTGTAACTATTCCAGCAAGATAATAGATCCAATAAGGTCCCGTTGTTCTATATTTAGATTTCCCCGTCTGGAAAAAAAGGAGGCATCCAAACTTTTGGAGGATATATGCAATGAAGAAACTGTTGAATACGATGAAAGCGGCCTCGAGGCTATATTTTCAGTCACAAGAGGCGATTTGAGGAAGTCCATAAATCTTCTTCAGTCTGTATCTGCTACAGGTAAAGAGGTTACAGAAGAAGTGGTCTATGAGGTTTCGTCGCAGGCAAAGCCGCAGGCTATAAGGGAGCTCTTGGAAGGGGCTCTGGACGGTAGGTTCATCGAAGCCAGAGATAAACTCCAGGAACTGGTTTTAGAAAAGGGCATATCGGGCATGGACATAATAAAGGAAATCCATAGGCAGGTCTATAGTTTAGATATAGATGAGAAGAAAAAGGTAAGGCTTGTGGAGAAGATGGGTGAGTATGAATTCAGACTTGATGAAGGGGCCGATGAGCAGATACAGTTGGAGGCGCTGCTTGCACAGTTTGCAAGCATCTAACTAACCGTTATCGAGATGTTTGCCGAGCTACCCGGTGGAATAGGAACTTCCCCTCCAATATGCTCAAAATCCTCTGGAGAACCATCGTAATAGGCCTGTAGTTCTTCCAAGGACAAGGGAAAGTTTCCAGTATTTTTTATAGTTGCGTTTATCTCCGGTCCGTCCTGGTTAACTCTACTTATATAGAACTTTACATCCTCCTCCTCAAATCTTTCATCAACCCCTTCTCTTGCTTCTTGTCCCGTTGTTCTCATCCAGATCATGACACCTGTTACTAAGACAATAGCCAATACTGTTAAGAGAACAAAACCCAGGACCACAGACAAACCCTTCCTCATATTAGCACCTCACAGTCACCTCATCACATATTCCTCCAGGGGCACAAATTGTCAATCTGCAGTGGTCGGCCATGGTAAATATGGCATAAATTTCCATGTCCTCATCAACTGTTATTTCTATTTCTCTTCCGCTTTCTTCGGTGCCCCTCCATTCCCTTAAACTAAAACCGTGTTCAGGAAAGGCTTCCAACTCGGCTATGTCGCCGTAGCCATAGTAAAACGTTTTTTTATCCAGTACCTTTTCTCCATCCACATCTACATATCCTTTTCCAAGGACCGTTACGTTTATCACATGATCTGCTTCGAAGTAGGCAGTCACATGGTAGCTGTCGTCCATGGTTATATTTGTGTTGTTTGATTCTCTATCTTCGATGCCTTCGGTGTCTCCGGACCAGAAGCTGAAGTTCCAGCCGTCTGCCGACGTAGCCTCGAGTTCCATTTCAGAACCGTAACTGTAATAGTCACTGTAGGGGTAACCAAGCGGTCCCAGTGGCATACCGTCAACTGTGACATTTCCTCCTTGTTCGTTGTTGACGTCCAGTGTAAGTCTGGGGTTGAAGTTGGCTGTCAAATTCTTGTTCCCATTGATAAAAACTTCAATATGTTCATCTTCGGTTTCCTTGTCCCCTGTCCAGTTTACAAACTCCCATTCTTCCTCTTCTACAGCTTCAAGTTCCACCCATGTGCCATACTCTATATTGAAACTTTTTTCGTCGTAGACTACGTATTCCTCCTCGTCCCATTCCACTGTAATATTACCACCATGTTCTGGCATGGCTTCTACTTTCAGTTCGTATTCTTCTGGCTCAAAGTGTGTAGTGACCTCCTTGTCTTCGTCCATTTCTATGGTTATCGTTTCGTGGAAATCCTCTTCTTTGTCCCCTGTCCACTCAACGAACTCCCAGCCATCGGAAGATTCTGCAGTAAGTTCAACCTCCGTACTTTCCACAATCTCAAAGGTTTCATTCTCTACCACTTCTTCCTCTACATCTTCTCCATCCACGTCTTCCCATCCCACAGTAACGTTCCCACCCTCCTTAGGATCCGTCTCAACAGTAAGTTCATGTTTTACAGTCTCTTCAAACAAAGCGGTAACCTCCTTATTTCCATCCATCGCCAAGGTTATCTCTTCCTCTTCTGGAGAACCTACTATCCACTCTGCACCGTCTATTGATCCATGATTACCGTTACCCGAGAAGTCGTTGATTGTATTACCTTCCCCTTCATTCATCCTCCACCATGCCATCTCGTCACCTAGCTCCATATATTTGTTTTCATAAAGGTCGTTGATCTCATCTTCATCGAGAGCCCTATCATATATACGGACGTCACCTATCTTCCCAATCCATGTTTCATCTTGTGAGAATCTATTCCCTATACGGAACTCGTTTTCTAAATCCATCTCTTCTGCATTACCTACTGTGTCTTCGAGTTCCCCATTAAGGTAAGCGTGAGTATTTGAGCCGTCACTGGTCACGATCAGGTGGTTCCAAGTGCCGGTTTCATATTTTGTATCAGGGATATCCGCCCCTGCAAGATTGCTTATATCGGATCCATCGTAGGCTGGGCCCCAGAAGTCCTCCCAGGGCGATTCGGCTCCTTCTTCTCTTGTATCCATCAGGTAGTGCCAAACATCGGGTTTTTCGTCCTGGACAAACCAAAAGGCCAGCGTATATTCAGTGTGCGTTCCCATATTCCCGGGTATAGTGACCTGATCCCCGCATTTATCTTCGTCCTGATGTTCCAGACATTCAAACCAGAGGGTTTCAAACCACTCCACGAACTCGTAACCTTCTTCAGGGACGGCTTCCAGGCTAACTTCTATACCACCAAGGATACCAAAGTCTTCTTCTTCATCGACCATCTCATCCTTATCTTCACCTTCATACCATTCGACTTCCACCTTACCTTCCCCTTCTGCTTCCACGGCCAGATTCTGCTCCGGAGCAACAGGACATTCGTCCTGCCAGTACAAACAGGGGTATGTTTCCCACTCGTTGCTCTGCCAGGTGCCGGTAAAGTCCCAGTCCTGGAATGTATCCTCCAGCGTCATCTCGTAGGTGTATTTTCCTTTACCTCCGTTTGAGGTCTCCTGACCGGAGGTTATGTTGTCCCAGTAGGAGTCCGTAATTTCACCGTAACCCCCAATATCCCACCCGACTAATCCACCAACATCATCATTACCAGTTACTTCACCAACCGAATAAGAATTATCTATCTGGGCGTAGTTTTGACCAACTAACCCACCCACCCTGTTATGACCGATGACATCAGCGGAGCTGTATGTATCCTTTATTTCTCCGTAGGGCTGTCCGGCAAGGCCGCCTGCATTACTTTCACCGTAATCTCGACTGGATTCTATCATGCCACTTGTGTAAGAATGGCGAACTATGCCCCTAGGTGTACCACTTAAGATGCCCATGAGTCTTTCGCCGATTATATCTGCGTCAACAACGCCAATATTCTCAATTACAGATCCTTCTTCGGTATTACCAAACAAACCAACGAATTCCTCATTTGGCCTGTCAATAACCAAATCTTTAATTTCATACCCATCACCGTCGAAGGTTCCTTCAAAATCGTCTATCGGTTCCCAACCCTTGTCTTCGTCCCAGCCACAATCTTCCTCTCCGTAGCCATCCGTCGTTTCATCCAGGTCGTTCATCAGCACGGCGTCCGCATAAAGGTTGTCCCTAAGCTCGTCTAGGTCGCACCAGTCGTATATCTTTCCGAACTCTTCCTCAAAGTGTGCAGTGATTTCCCTATCCTGGTCCATGGTCAGGGTTATTTTCTCTTTTGTAGAGTTGACATCCTTTTCATACCTAACCAGAACAATTCCTGACCCTCCGTCTCCGCCGGTTGCGGCGGGATCACTGCTTCCTCCACCTCCTCCCCCTCCGGTGTTTGGTTCACCATCTTGAGCCGGTGTGTCGACGTGGTTAGCACCGTCGCCTCCACCTCCTAACCCTCCTTTACCATAGTTTTCATCACTTTCACCAGCTCCTCCGCCTCCGCCCCCAGCGAAACAGCCATCATCACCATATTCATCTCCAAAAATATCTTCAAAACACATGCCTTCGCCACCATCACCGCCTGTGGCGCCCTCGGGATCGGGATTTGGGTATCCGGCCTCACCAGCTCCTCCACCTCCTCCGGCACCTTGATCATATGGCTCTTCGTCTCCACCGGCACCTTTTCCATCACCGCCATCGTTTCCATAGTCATCAAACCCATCGTTTGTTCCGGGTTGGAGCCCTTCACCGCCAGGAACTACTTCTTCCTCGGTTCTGCTACCTCCGCCAGAACCTCCATCATTACCTTTTACAGCCTGCCAGTAACCTCCCCATCCATCGTCTTCTGTTTGTCCGGCTCCACCACCACCACCACCCAAAGCAACGAGCGATCCAAAGGACGAACTCTCACCATCTTCACCGTAGTCAGTGTTTTGTTTCTCACCTTCACCACCTTCCCCTACCTTTATGTCAATTTGTTCACCGGGGTCTACGTCGTAACCTTCTGCAAGTACTACGCCGCCTGCACCTCCACCCCCGGCTCCAGCAGTGTTGAAATCTTTTTGAAAACCACCTCCTCCCCCACCTCCTACAACTAGCACATCAACTTCTTCCACACCATCAGGAACTTCCCAGGTTTTCTCTTCCGTTGTAGCGAATGCTTCTAACTCCTCTTCCGCTATATCTCCTGTCCATTCGACAAACTCCCAATCCTCATGGGCTACTGCTTCGAGTGTCGCAGTACTTCCGTCTTCATAAACTATAGGTGAAAAAGGACGACCATCTATGTGAACAATGCCGCCACCCTCGATTTCTGTTTTTAGTTCATGGACTATAATATTTTCATCAGTACATTTAACCCTTGTAAGCGCGTCTCCTCTTCCCATATCTTCCCCCTCTTCCACACAACCAGACTTATCCCAATCAACAGTCCATCTGTACTGACTTTGATCCGACGATATATAACAGGGCTCATCTCCTTCTGCAACTGCACCTTCATATCCCATACATTCACAGAACTCGTCTATATCATGCCAGTTGCCTGTCATTTGGTGACAAAATCCCCAGTTATTTATTTTACCATCAAAGCTTCTCCATGCATTACCATCTAAAGGAAAGCTTACTACTGATGTACTTTCCATGATGCCAGGCTCCCCTGTTATCTTCCCACCAGCGAAAAACCCTACTCCGTCATCAGTATTTTGGGAATCTATTTCACATGTATCAGTTTCTAAGCTGTTGTTGGTTTGTGGGGCTTTCATTGCGAGATTGTCTATTGTGTTTGTATCCTCAATTCCATTTTTTTGGTATTCCTCATTGTAAATCCGATCGAAATCGTTGTGGCAGCCTTCGGCTAGAACGAACTTTGGAAGGAGAATTGTTAAAACTATACCCGATATTAAAAAGAATCCACAAAAAATAGCCTTTGCTTCAGAAAACTTCATCCATCTCACAAGTTATTTGGGGTAAGCCTTTCTAAACTCATCTTCTTCTCAGAAATATAAAAATCTTCCAGACCTCCACTTATTTAAACCTGGACGCAAACATAAAGAGCTATGAACGAAGACTGTATTTTCTGTAAGATGGTGGAAGGTGAGATGCCGGTATGGAAGATATATGAAGATGAACACTTTCTGGCATTCCTTGACGTAAATCCAGCTTCCAGGGGACATACTTTGGTGGTTCCAAAGGAACACTATCCCGAGCTTTTGGATCTACCTGAACATGAGTTGAAGCATGCTCTAAAGGTAGTGCAGGACGTGGCCGACGGCGTAGTAGAAGCTACAGATGCCGATGGTTTTAACATCCTACAGTCTAACAATCCGGTGGCCGGGCAGCAGATATTCCATGTTCATTTTCACATAATACCTAGGTACCATGGAGACGATGTAGAAATAGACTGGAGCGAGAGTGAGCTAAAAGACGAAGAAGGCGAAGATTTATTAAGAAAGATAAAGGACTGTATGTAGACCCAAAGGAGGTGGTTTGATGGAAAACATTTTCCCGGATTGTCCCAAGTGTGATGAAGGAGTCTTGGTTCCCTTTTCGTTTGGTGAGGACGTCTTCGAAAAGTGGAAGTGCACAAATCCGGACTGTAAGCACGAACTAAAGAAGAAGAGATAAGATGGATAAGAAACTAGACCCATGGGCGCTCGCCGCGTCCTTGGGCTTTACTTGGATGATAGGCATTGTGTTTCTAGGGGTAGCCGCTGGTTTAGGCTGGGGCGAAGATCTTATTCCTCTTATATCTAGCATATACTTAGGTTTCGATACTTCTGCAGTAGGCATTGTTTTAGGGGCCATATGGGCCTTTGTGGACGGTGTCATAGCCGGGGCATTGTTGGCTTTGTTCTACAACTTTTTTTCAGGTAAGCTTGAGAAATAGCTAGATTCCGTTCAGAATCTTCACGACCTTGTCCTGTCCCACTGCCTTTATAAGTTGTCCTGCTCTGGGCCCACTTTTCTTGCCCAGAACTGCTAGATACACTGCCTGGAAGACTTCACCGGCAGATATACCGTACTCCTCTTTGAACTGGTATATTCTGTTCTGGAGTTCATCCGGTTTCCATTGTTTTTCTTCTAAATCTTCCCTTAACTTTCTCAAGACCTCCTTCTGTTCTTCACTTAACCTGTCCTTTACATCAAGGACATTTTCCTGTACCTTAATAACATGCTGTTCTGGATTGAACTTCTTGATCCATTTTCCAGCCCGTTTTATTCTATTTAATATTGCACCCTTGTCTTTGCCGGAGACTGTGTCGGGAATCTGTCCGGTTTTTTTCGTGAGCTCAAGAAGCCTGTCCTCCTTTTCAGCTAACTGAGCTACAAAGGCACAGGTGCCGTATGGTACTCTCAGAGGTTTTTTATCCGGAACTTCCTTTACCGCAAGTTCATAGTTCCTCTTCATGTTCATCCCTCTTTTTTCTGTTCTGGCTTCTTTCTCATCAAAGTACACGGCTTCAGCCCTATCAAAACGTCTTGTGTATGTCGGAAGTTCGAGGGGGTTGAAGTATATTTCCTTCATGGGTTTTGTAGAGATGTAAAGGTAGTTGAGGACTTCAGGTTCTGCTATTTCAAGAAAGTCTTCGGCTGTCATTCCTACATTACCCGACGACGTCATCTCTTTGATATTGCCGTCCTTTTTCCAGTAGACCCAGTTAAAGGGAAATCCGGAAGGGTAGTTCAGGCCGAACTCCTTGGAAAGTTTTACACAGGAATCTCTTGACCCTCCAGGTGTTGCATGGTCCTTGCCAAAGGGTTCAAAGTCAACTTCCAGTATTTCCCATAGAGCAGACCATTCAAGGCGCCAAGCAAGTTTGCCGTTTTCTATACTTGACCAGCCTTCACTACCGCAGCTGTTGCATTTGTATTTTACTCTTTCTTCTTTGAAATCCAGGTCAATTGATTCTGTGCTGTCTATTCTCCTACATTTTTTGCAGAGAGGATCGAAGGGTATCCATCCTTCAGGATATGGATTTCTTTCTCTGTACTGGTTGAGAATTTTTCTGACCCTGTTTCTTTCTTTGAGAAAACCCTTGACGAGAGATTTTGTTTCCTCCATTCTATAAAATTCGGTCGTGGTTATTGGGTCGACCTCTATCCCAAACTTACTGAGAAAGGGGTCGTTTTTTGAGTTGAAGTGTTCGACCCAGTTTTCATGGCAATCCTTTGGGTCCGGTACATCTATGAGCCGCCAGCCTTTGTATTTTTTTGCATCTTCTGGGTTTTCGAAGTTCTGGACCTGTCCATCCCTGGCCTTGAACCTGTCCTGTGTGTAGTAGACGCCTTTGAAATCCACTTTTTTCTCAGTTGATTCAAATATTTTTGCTATACTTGATGGAATGAGAAGCTCTCCTCTGAGGTTTCCTATATGCATCATACCTGAGATAGACATACCACAGTTGAATACATACCTTTCCTTTTCTTCCCTTTCTTTGATTATTTTTTCTTTGAGCTGATCAGCCCAGTGCTTTACATCTTCAGATTCCATGGAACCACGTTCATCTTTTTTTTTACCTTTCTCACCTTATTTATTTTCCTCGAGTCGTTAGTTTTTATAAGCTTGCATTCAAACCATTAGGAGGGGGAATAATGGATCCTTACATACTATCCGTGCTTGTATTTGTAGCGGTTCTGGCATTGCTTTTATTCATCGATAGAGAAAACGTCGAAGTAAACAACTATGTTCTTTTTATGAGAAGAACCAATCGAGGCAGGGGTCTAATAGAGAGAATAGCTTCATTTAGCGATAGCTTCTGGAGTAAGGTGGGGAACATCTCTAATATAATAGGTATAGGAGGGATGGTTTTTGCCTTTGTTTTCATAGGTTATGTGTTTGCACAGCAGATGGTGGGACCACCGACTGCCGAAGGGCCCGCGCTTGTATTACCTTCTCCAAGCGGCGAGGTAACGACAAGGCCTGGAATCATAGCTGTACCATTTTGGGAATGGATAATATCTATACTAATTTTAATTGTGGTCCATGAAGGCATGCACGGTATTATGGTTAAAAATGTAAAGTCCAGAATAAAAAGCCTTGGAGTAGCACTTTTTGCTGTAATTCCGGGTGCTTTTGTTGAGCCGGACGAGGAGGATCTGAATCAAAAAAGTTGGTGGGATCAGATAAAGGTTTACTCCGCAGGCTCATTTGGAAACTTTTGTCTGGCAGCTGTGGTTTTTGCATTTATGAGTTTCGTTTTTTTACCTGCCTTTACCATGCAGTCCTTAGGATTCATGGGATATGTTAACGCCACCGAGTATGGTGTGGAATCCTTTCCAGCTGAAGAGGTAAATATGACTAGTCCTATTCTGACGCTGAGTGGCAGGGGGGTTAGGAGCTACGACGACTTTAGAAATATCATCGGTGAATACAACCCTGGAGATAGGGTGACAGTTGGGTCCATTGAAGGTAACTTCACAATAACCCTGGCAGAGAATCCAAATGAACCTGAAGAGCCTTTTTTGGGCATAGCAGGTGTTGCGGAGGATTATATACTTAGGGATGCTTACAGGGGAACTAGATCCGGAACTGTTCTGGACTTCCTAAGGGACCTTCTTTCATGGCTCTTTATATTAAATCTTGGTATTGGTATAATGAACCTTCTGCCCCTGAAACCATTGGACGGGGGCCTTATTTTAGAATCGATTGCTGAAAAGTTCTATCCGAAAAAGAGTGGAGATGTCGTGAGATTTGTGTCGTCCCTGTCTTTGGTTTTCTTGCTGGCTGCACTTGCAGTATCATTCATTGGTTAAATCTTTTAGAATTTTATCTATATTTTTATGAAGCTCTTCAAAGGATCCGTTGTTGTCTAGTCTTTTGTTTGACATAGAAAAGGTTTTCTCCATATTGAACTTTTCCTTTTCATCCCTGTCTTGTTTTTTGAATTCTTCTATCCTTTCTGGATCTCCTGTTCTTTTTCTGTTGCTGAGCCTTTCGAACCTGATTTGATTTTCAGCCTGCACAAGGATCAGTTTGAAACTTCTGCCAAGATTTTCTCTTAAAACTTCAACTTCTTCAGGATTTCTTATACCGTTTATTGCTATCCTCTCATCCTTTGATTTTTCAATCATTTCCACGGCCTTTCTACCGAGAAAGCCCTTCCCTTCTTTTTTTCTGTACCTTTTGCCTATTTTTTGAAGGTTTTCTCTGTTGGGTTCCGCACCCTCATCTTTTGCTATCTCCCTTATGATTGTGCTAGGAATAACAGGTCCAATAGGTGCAGGTAAGGACGAGGTATCCAACTATCTTGAAAAAAAGTATGGATTCAAGACGTTCAGCTGT
>PWFY01000047.1 GCA_003554235.1 Candidatus Aenigmatarchaeota archaeon | reverse complement strand
GATTTGTTGAGGGATGATAAGAGGTTCAAGAACAACATTTAGATGAGTAGAGGCTGAGCAAAAAAGCTTTTTAATAACTGATTCTTAACATTAACCATGAAACATAAAATAGGTGAGCTTGCCGGAGAAGTTTACAGCTTCCTCAAAAACAACGGCGAAGCAAGCATGAGCCAAGTAGCTGAGAACGTTGACGCTACAAGGTCCAATGTCAACATGGCAATAGGCTGGCTTGCCAGAGAAGATAAGTTGAAGTTCTTCAGTAAAGGAAGCGGTACCGGCATAAAGCTCAAATAGTATTGAAGGCCTTTGTATACACAACCTGATTTGGGATATCGGTTTTAGTTTTTGGGCTTTTCATATGTTCCTTCCTGTTTTTAAAGCTTCTTTTAATGATTTATTTAACCTGATCATCCAGTCCACGGAACATAGGGACGACCTCTTCGCCTTTCATGAACCCAAGCCGGGAGTAAAACTTTATGGCTTCTTTGTTGTCGGACTTGACACAAACGTTCTGTGCACCTACACCCCTTTCTTCGATCTTGTCAAGAACCCTTTTCATCGCGACTTTCCCATATCCTTTACATCTCCATCCTTCTTTCAGAGCAAATGCAACTATCTCGGCCATGGTCCTGTCAATTGAGATAAGGACAAATCCTATCCTTTCATCGTCCACTACAAGTACAAACCCAATTTTGTCCTCCCATCTCATCCACCTTTCCAGCTCGTCTTCATCGAAGGGAAACTTCGTTTCCTCGTCCAGCCAGAGCTCCTCCGTCTCATTCCCAATTTCAACTATGAAGCCGAGATCTTCTGTTTCCATTTCCTTTATCTCCAGATCTTCAGCTGACATAGTATCAAGTATCGTCCCAAGAAAATTTAATTCTTGGGAAAAGTCAAAAGAAGTTGCATACCGGTATCTCCGAGACGTACCGAAGAATGTCGTCCTCAAATCTGAACTTCAGTGGATGCACTTCCAGGCCTTCGTCCACTGCTTCCCTGAAAACTTCCGCGAACTCCGGGTCTGTGCTCTCCTTGGGTGCGAAGCATTCCGCATCAGGTCGGAAAACTAGAACCAACAAAGCAGCTCTGTCGCCGTTTTCCATAGCCTTCCTAAGCTCTTCCACGTGCCTTTTTCCTCTCTCAGTGGGTGCGTCCGGGAACAGAGCCACGCCGTCCTTCGCCAGCGTGCAACCCTTGACCTCCAACCAGACCCTTTCATCGCCTTTCACCAGGAGGAAATCTATTCTACTGTCGCCGAGCTGTACCTCCGGATTTATTTTTTCTAATTCAGAATATGGACTTATCCCATCGTTCTCCAGAACACTTTCGGCTATCTCCCTGTGGTAGCCGGAGTTAACAAAGATCCAGTTATCCTTGACCTTCCCAGCAATAAGGTCCCAGTTTGTCTTTCTGTCCTTACTCTTCGCTTTCTTAACCAGAACTTCGTTCCCCTCGTACAGTATCTCCTCCAGACGTCCCGGATCCCGGACGTGAACTTCCACCACTTTTCCGTCTATATCCACAGTTCCAAGAAAACGGTTCTTCCTCTCCACGAACCGGCCCTTTGCGTCCGTCTCAACTTCTATTACATCCTTCCCCATTCATATCCGGATGGTTTTGAGGCTTGGATAAGTTTAGTCTACTTTTCCACGTAATCCCTAACCATGTTCATTATTCTCTTTACTTTCTTTTTCCACTTCAAGGCATCTGACTTGCTGAAGTATTCGCCGTGGTATTCGGCCGAACTCTTTTTCTGGAGAATTTCCTGTATTGAGTTTCTATATTTGCTTTCTTCGCCCTTGATCAGATTTTCATTCAGAAGTTTTTTGAAGAAGTCTGTGGCTTTGTCGTGCCTTCCAGGTGTTTCCCCTAACTTTTCCTCGAAGAGAGCGTCCAGTGCCTTTATCATGGCATGTGAAAACTGTGCACAGGCGACCCTTGGATTTTCGTCCACGACCGAACTTGCAGTTTTGAACCAAGTCTCGGAGTCTTCAAGATGTTTGTTCATCTTTTCTGGCCTCGTAAAGTTTTATTCCTTCCTTTTCGATGTTTTCGGCGAAGGAATCCCCATGTTTTTTCATAATACCAAACCTGCTTTCCTCCATTATGTCCGGCATAACCCTTGCGGATCTCTCCGAACTTATCCTTTCGGCCGTCTGTAGTATTTCGTCCTCAATCCCTCTGCCTTTTTCATCCACTAGTACCAATACGTCGACATCGCTGTTCAGGTCTGCAGTTCCTCTGGCGACGGATCCGAAGAGCACACACCTTTTGACGTCCCCCAGTTCCTTTACCTCGTCCGCAAACTCTTCGGCCACTTCCTCCAATTCATCGATCTCGACCCGAGCCAGCTTTAAGATTCTACAGAGAACGTTTCTGTTCTTCACCCGAACAACCTTTGAGTTGCCTACCTTTGAGGTGGTTAGAAAATCCCTGTCTTCAAGCCTGTTTACAGATCTCCAGACCGTCGTCTTGGATATCCCCGATTCTTGGGATATCTGCTTCAGGGACCAGTCCCTGTCAGGGAACTCCATGAGAGTCCTTATAATCTCCAGCTCTTTTTCGCTCTTTGGTGTATACATCTTATCACTTGTTATCTATTTCATATATGAAACAAACATTTCACTAATGAAATATACTTCAGGATATAAAAAACTATCGCCTCAATATCTCTTTTGCTCGCCCCTTACCAGCCTCTCCTTCCTGGCCTTGTTCCAGCCTTTGATCTCTGCTTCCCTTTTCAGTGCAGAGCTCCTGTCCTCATGTTCCTCCGTATAGACCAACTTACAAGGCAGCCTGCTCCTCACGTACTTGCTACCGTCGCCGCTGCGATGCTCCTCCAGCCGGCGTTCTAGGTCTTTGGTGATACCTGTGTAAAGGGAGTCGTCGGATAGTCGGAGTATATAGAGGT
>PWFY01000071.1 GCA_003554235.1 Candidatus Aenigmatarchaeota archaeon | reverse complement strand
TTGAGATGGATCTTGAAACTCTAAGAAAAGGTTTGAAATACTAACTACAGCCTTAGGAAATTCTTTACTCTTCCTAAAATACCCCTTCTACCGTAGTCAAGCGCAATATCTTCCGTTATAACCTGTGAAGCAAGTTCTCTAAAAGCATGGCTTGCATCGGCATATGGATCGTGGTGTACCACAGGTTTTTTCATGGCTATAGACTCGGGAACCTTTTCGTCATAGGGCACTTTAGCCAGTATTGGGAGTCCGTCGAGCATATCGCTTACTTCAGCCTCTGTTAGCTCGTCTCTTGAACCTCTATGATGGTTTATTACCACACCCAACATATCAACACCCAGATCTTCTGCAAGGTTCTTTGTCTTTAAAACATCTGTAACAGACGGCATGTTTGGATGTGTAACAAGTATCATCTCATCAGAAGCCTCGAGTGTGGAAATTGTCTCCTGGTCCAGACCTGCGGGCGTGTCCAAAAGAACCATCTCTGTTTCTCCCAAAAGCTCCTCTATGGCCAGAGGCAGGTTCCTTGAATCTGTGCCCTCCATATCATCTATACCTAGCCCGGAGGGTACGACCCTAACCCCTGAGGGGTGTACATACATTGCCTCGGGCATCATAGCATCATCCTTCAATACATCATGAAGAGTGACTGGGTAGAGTGGTATACCAAGATGTAAAGAAAGGTTTGCAGTTGTAAGGTTACCATCAACCAAGGTCACATTCTTTCCTGTTTCAGTCAAAATAGCGCCTAGGTTGGATACCACGGTAGTTTTACCTACCCCTCCCTTGCCCGAAGCCACAGACAATACTCTAGACATTATCCCACACAACACTAGGTTGTTAGTTCATAAATTTAAAGGTTTTCATTGATGGCGAGCGCGGTGGGATTTGAACCCACGGCCCCTGGCTTAGAAGGCCAGTGCTCTGTCCAGGCTGAGCTACGCGCCCACAGAACAAAAATGCTTCAGGTGGACTTATATATTTACCTCCATTTAAACAGTAAAACTTTATAAATGATCTCCACAAAAGGTGTGGATGGTAGTATGCAAAAGAACAGAAAGTTTGGGAAGGAAGAGGTACTTTGCCTCTCATCCGGCATGGCCCTACTTCTGCTAGTGCTGCTGGTTTGAATACCAACGACAGTCTTCTTTCTTTATTCTTTTTAATTTAAAACTACAACTGTAAAGAGTCCGATAGCATGGATCCAATAAAACTCAAGGAGATAGAGAAAAAATGGCAGAAAAAATGGAAGGAAGCGGGAATATTTGAAGCCGATGTCGACAAGAACAAGGACAAGTTCTTCCTGGCCCATGCATATCCTTATCCATCCGGACCTACGCACCATGGTCACGCCAGGGCCTATCTCTTTGATGATGCCATAGCCCGCTATAAAAGGATGAAGGGATTCAACGTCCTCTACCCCATGGGATGGCACTGCACTGGTAATCCTGCCATGATAAAGGCTGAAAAGATCCGTAAGGGCGACGAAGAGACCATTGAGAAACTTAAGGAAGCAGGGGTACCTGAAGAAGAAGTTAAAAGGCTGAGAGATCCTTACAAATACGTCCGTTTCTTTGCCACGGAGTCCGATCTAAGCTACAAAAGCTGTCTTGAAACAGTAGGATGCTCTATAGACTGGCGCCGGGAATTTATGACCATTGACGAGACATATAAAAAGTTTATACAGTGGCAGTACTCCCGGCTGAGGGAGATGGATTATGTCCAACAGAAAGAGTACCCTGTCATCTGGTGTCCTGATCAGGAAATGCCTCTAGGAGACAACGACGTAGAAGACGAATCACAAGGTGCAGAATCCGAAGAATATGTCGCCTACAAATTCCGGATCGAAACAGACGGTAAGGAAATACTGTTGCCCGCTGCCACCCTGAGACCGGAGACAGTCTACGGCGTTACAAACATGTTCCTTAATCCTGATCTAGACTATGTCGTAGCCGAAGTAGGCGACGAAGAATGGCTGCTTAGCCACGATGCGTACGAAAAAATAGGGTACCAAAGAGAAGACGTATCATTGATCGAGGAGTTTTCCCCTGAAAGTATCATCGGTGACTACTGCAAGAACCCGGTTACAGATGAGGAGGTCATAATACTCCCGGCTGATTTTGTTAAGGGTGGCTCGGCGACAGGAGTAGTTATGTCGGTACCGGCCCATGCACCCTACGATCATATCGCAATAAAGGAACTGGAAAAAAAGGAGGACGTTCTAAAGAAATACGACATCGGTGCAGAAGAACTGGATTTCGACTATATCGGGCTTATAGACCTCGAGGAATATGGAAAATGTCCTGCAGTTGATGTGGCTGAGGAATTGGAAATTAAAAAACTGGATGAGGAGAAGCTTGAAAGGGCAACAAAGGAAGTGTATCGAAAAGAGTTCCATCAAGGAACCCTAAATGAAAATACCGCCTATCCGGGGAAAAAGGTTAATGAAATCAAAGACAAGGTAAAAGAAGATATGTTGGCCGGTGGCCTGGCTGAAATATATTATGATACTAACAAACCGGTCGTATGTAAATGCGGTGCAAAGGGGGTAATAAAACTGGTCGATGACCAGTGGTTCCTCAAGTATTCAGACCGTGAATGGAAGGCCAGTTCCCTGGACCTGCTCGAAGGTGCTGAAGTTGTACCAGAAAAATACCGCAAGGAGTTAGAATACTATCTGGATGTGTGGATGGGTGACAAGCCATGTGCCCGGAAAAAGACCCTGGGAACAGAACTGCCGTTTGATAAAAACTGGATGGTTGAGCCACTATCAGATTCAACTGTATATATGGCTTACTACACTATAGCCAAAACTATCAACCAGGAAAACATCGATGGGGAAGAGCTGGAAAACTCTGTATTTGACTATGTATTCTGGGGTAAAGGAGATCCAGAAAACTGTAAAATAGAAAACGAAATCCTTGAAGAGATGAGGGAAGAGTTTCTCTATTGGTACCCCTTGGATATGAGAATTGCCGGGACCGAACATCTCTCCAACCACCTATCTTTCATGATTTTCCAGCATGCGGCATTGTTCAATGAGGAGAGGTGGCCAAAAGGCATTACAATCCATGGCATGGTTCTAGATGAAAATGGAAACAAAGTCTCGGCTTCGAAGGGCAACGGATACAATATGAAAGAGATTGCCAAGGGTGGTATGGTCGATGCCATGCGACTCGGGATGTACGCCAAATCAAGTCCCTGGGACGACATAAGGTTCGGAAAGAAAGAGGTCGATAGAACTATAGAAAACGTCTCTTCCCGTTTCCAGAAGCTATTCAAATATGTGGAGATGGTGGACGAAGAATCTGGGGAAACAAAGGATGTTCTTGACCGCTGGATACTTTCTAAGATGCAAAGACATGTCGGGAACACAGAAGATGCACTGGAGAGACTGGAACTAATGGAAGCTGTAAACCATGGTTTTTATGCAGCCTTCAACGACATAAAGGACTACGTAAACAAGAAGGAAAACCTCAACCATAATGTCTTTGAAAGGGTAATCAACATCTGGATCAGAATACTTGCTCCATTTACACCACATCTCTGTGAAGAACTTTGGGATAGGATGGGAGGTGATGGTTTTGTTTCTGAGGAGGATTGGCCCGAGACAAATGATGAGATGATTGATGAGGCAGCAGAAAGAGGGAAAAAGTTGGGAGATACCATAGAAGACGATATAAGAGAGATCAAGGATATAACTGGCCTGGAGAAGCCGGAACAGATCAAAATAGTTTCTTCAGCCGTATGGAAACGGGAGATGAAGGCCGCTGTTCAGGAGGGCAAGGAACTTTCAGAACTTATGAAGAAGGATAGGTTCCGAAAACAGGGTGATGATGCCGCCCGGTACTTTAGAGAGCTAAAGAAAAAACATGAAGAAGTAGATGTAATGAGTTGCGAAGAAGAAATTCAGGCCCTGGAAGAAATGAAGGATTACTTTGAACAAACTTTCCAGGCAGAAGTAGTTTTAGAAAGGGAAGAGGAAAGTGATGAGGACAAGGCAGGAAAGGCAAGGCCCGGAAAGCCTGCAATAGTCCTCAAAGACTAGGATAAGCTTTTATAAGTTTAGGACCTGTATTCTTGTGTGATAAAATGAAGGAAGGTGACGTTGTTGTCGTAGACTATGTAGGAAGAATCAAGGAATCTGGGGAACTGTTCGATACGACAAAAAAGGAGGTGGCCGAGGAAGAAGACGCTGTAAACGAAAGAACCGAGTACAAGCCCATAAAGATTGTTGTGGGCGCTGGAATGATTGTAGAGGGCTTGGACGAGGCCCTGGAAGATATGGAGATAGGTGACAGTAAAGAAGTAGAAATTTCTCCAGAAATGGCCTTTGGTAAAAGAAAAGGCAACCTAATAAAAACTGTTTCAGAAAAAAAATTCAAGGACGAAGAAGTGAATCCCTATCCAGGAATGAGGGTCACATTGGACAACCGGGTCGGTAGAGTACTTTCTGTTAACTCTGGACGTGTTAGAGTAGACCTAAACCATCCACTTGCCGGAAAAACTCTGCATTACAAGGTGGAAGCAAAGGAAATGGTTACAGATGAGGAGGAGAAGGTGGAAGCAATAGTAGAAAACTACCTCGGTGAAGATGTTGAAGTTGAGTTTGAAGACAAAAACGCGGTAGTAGAGATTCCAAAACCTCTCAATAAAAATATTCAGGAAGAAGTGGGTGGGACGATAAAGGAGTATACAAAAATGGAAGACGTTGAATTCAAAGAAAGTGGTGAAAATGAAGGCGAAGATAAAGAAGCTGAGCAGTAGGGACAAGGTAATAGTTGCGCTGTGGGTATTGTTATTCGTGGCGCTTTCTATAAACTCTTTTCTTTTACCAAGGGAAGAACTAGAAGAAAACTGTGCAGAGTTTGTAAGTAAAAATGGTTGTTATATGAGCGAAGATGAAATGAGAGAACTTAGCTCGGGCAGAAGGCTTTTTGAACTGGTTGAAGGAACTCCGTTTGACTCTCCAAGGGAAGCATGTGGCTGCATAACTTATAACATAACCGATCTCTAGTTCCTGGACCATATAGACAAAAACTTTAAATACCTTTGAACCACTTATTTTGTGTATAAAGCCTCGGGGAGCCTTTAAAGTATGAAAGGCGCTCTGAGAAGCTTTATTTGACTCGTTTGACATCAAATGTATCATTTTTAGGTCAAATCTTGTTTTAAAGGTGAATTAGAAACGTGGAGGTGAGAAATGTGGCAGAAGCAAATGAAATTCAAGGTGATGAGATGACTACCCGAGAGCCGGACTTTGACCACGAAGTAGACGAGAACCTCAAGGAGATTCTTGAATCAAGAAAGGCAGAGATCAAGGTAGCAGGTGTAGGTGGTGCAGGAGGAAACACCATCTCAAGGATGACCCAAGTAGGCATTGTTGGCGCTGAATCGATAGCAATAAACACCGATGCACAGGACCTTTTATACACAGACGCAGACGAAAAGCTCCTAATTGGAAGGGAGATAACACAGGGCCTGGGCGCAGGCGCAGACCCTGAGATCGGTGGAGAAGCTGCGGAAGAATCAAAGCAAGACATAAAGGAGAAGCTCGGTGGAAGTGACATGGTGTTTATAACCTGTGGTTTAGGTGGTGGAACAGGTACAGGAGCAGCACCTGTAGTTGCAGAAGTAGCACAGAAGTTGGGGGCCTTGACGGTAGGTATAGTAACACTACCCTTTACAATGGAAGGCAAACAGAGAAGAGCAAACGCGAGAAGGGGCCTCGAAAGAATGGAAAACGAGGTTGATACCCTAATTGTAATTCCCAACGACAAGTTGCTGGAGATAGTTCCGGATGTGTCAGTAACTACGGCGTTCAAGGTAGCAGACGAAATTCTTGTAAACGCAGTCAAGGGAATAGCCGAGTTAGTAACAAAACCAGGTCTTGTGAACCTCGATTTCGCAGACATAAAGGCAGTGATGAAGAGTGGTGGACTAGCAATGATAGGAATGGGAGAATCAGACACTGAAAACAGGTCACTTGAGGCTGTTGAAAAGGCTCTAACAAACCCGCTGCTTGACGTTGATATAGAAGGTGCAGACGGCGCACTTATCAACGTTACAGGTGGGCCCGACAGCACAATCAGCGAAGCACAGGAAATCGTGGAGGCAGTTTCAAACAAACTTCACGATGAAGCCAAGGTGATCTGGGGCTCTCAGATTGTTGAAGAACTTGGTGAATCCATCAGAACGATGCTCATAGTGACGGGCGTCAAGTCTTCTCAGATCTACGGACCAAAGAAGAAATACAGCGAAGAGAAGCAGAAAGAAATCGAGAAGATACTCGGGATAGAGTTTGTTGAGTAGTCCTTCTGGTTGTGGGGTGTTCCAGGGGACAAAAACTCCTCCTATCTATTTATTTTTTTTCTGTATTACATGGACACAGTAATAAACAATTTTTTAAAGGTTCGGGGACATTAAGATTTGGTACGTGATAAGATGTCGATAAAGTCTTTCATAAAAAGCTGCAGGAGGGTCTTGAAAGTAGCAACAAAACCGTCCAGCGAGGAGTTCATACAGACGTCGAAGGTCACAGCAATTGGAATACTCTTGATAGGAAGCATAGGCTTTTTGATATTTTTATCATTCCAACTACCAGGAGCATTATGGTGAAAAGATGGCACTTTTAACACTGAAAACTACCATAGGAAGGGAGATAACGGTAATGAAGGATATAAGAGAGAGGGTTCAGAAGGAAGGTCATAATATAAAGGCCATGGTACACCCTGGGGAGTTGGATGGGTATGTAATACTAGAAGGCCAGGAAAAGGATATAAGAAAGGTTGTAAGAAACGTGAGGCATGCAAAGGGTATAATATCAGGAGACGTGGACATAGGCGAGATAGACAAGTTTCTCGAGTCCGATGAGATAGAAATTGAAATAGAAAGGGATGACATTGTAGAAGTTGTAGGTGGGCCTTTTAAAGGCGAAAAGGGTAAGGTAACAAGGGTTGACGAATCAAACTCCGAAGTAACCCTTGAACTACTGGACGCCACTGTGCCAATACCTGTGACGGTAGGCATAGGTTCGGTAAAGATAAAGGAAAGTTCAGGTGATTAAAATATGGCAGAAATAAACGCTCTTGTCGAAGCAGGAAGTGTCTCAGCGGGACCACCGCTTGGACCACAGTTAGGACCGTTGGGTGTAGATATAGGCAGTGTGGTCAATAGGATAAATGAAAAAACAAAAGATTTCGAAGGAATGGAAATACCTGTGACCGTAAAGGTCGATGAAGAAACCAAAGAATTTGAAATTGAAGTAGGAACGCCGCCTACAGCTGCCATGATAAGGGAAGAGGCCGGTCTCGATAGCCTTTCGCCGCACCCAAAGGAAGAGAAGGTTGCAGACCTGTTTATAGAACAATGTATAAAGATAGCTAAATCCAAACTACCAGACCTTAACTGCTCCGATATTAAACCAGCTGTAAAGCAGGTCGTTGGAGCATGTGTATCATCCGGCGTGCTCGTAGAAGATAAAGATCCAAAAGAAGTGCTAGTTGAAATCGATGAAGGGGTCTATGATGAAGAAATAGAAAACGAAAAAACCGAACTGACCGAAGAAGAAAAGGAAGAAATAAGGAAGAAGAGGGAGGAACTACAGGAGAAAATGGAGGAAAGAGAAGAAGAGTTCAGGGAAAAGGCAGAGGAAATTATGGCACAGATAAAAGCAGAGGAAAAGGAATTGGAGGAAGGCCAGGAAATGACCAGGAAAGACAAGGTGAGCCGTATGGAGGCAGAGGATATACCCTATGAAATAATAATAGATTACCTTCCTGAAGAGGAGGAGGAAGAGGGCGAGGACGAAGAAGAACAGTAGAGGTGTACCAAATGGCAAAGAGAGAAAAGGCTTGTAAAGAATGTAGAAGACTTGTACAGGGCAGTGAATGTCCTGCATGCAAGATTTCGGATCTGACAAAAAACTGGGAAGGAACAGTGATTATACTGGACCCCGACTCAGAAATAGCAGAATCCGTTGGAATAGAAACACCAGGAAGGTACGCAATAAAGACGAGGTGAAAAGATGGATCTAAATATAGAGGAAAGAAAGGAAAACCCATTGTTAAAAAGAAAAGAAATAAAGGGAACAGTAGGCCACGCGGGCGAGGCTACTCCTTCTGAAGAGTCCCTGGAGAAACTGGTTTCTGAAGAGCTTGGTATACCTGAAGAAGACATCAAGATAGACAATATATTTACAATACATGGAACGCAGAAAAGTAGGTTCAAAGCCAAGGAGTTTGGAGCCAAGAAGCAGACAGAAAGCAAGGAAAGTAAAAGCTCTCCGAGCCAGGAGGAAGACTACAAGGAACTACTTGATGGAAGCATAGCCGACGCAAAGGAAAAGATAGATGATATGGACGACCCTGACTTTGAGCTACTTATGGAAGTAGAAGAAGAAAACAAGGACAGAAAGGGCATGAAAAAGTTCCTGGAATCAAAAATAGGTGAATAAAATGGGCAAGCACAAAAACACAAAGGCATGGGAAAAATACGATATAGAAGGACAGGAAGTCAAAAGAAACTCAAGGAGCTGCCCCAGATGTGGTGAAGGGGTTTTCTTAGCGGACCATGGAAACAGATTAACCTGTGGTAAGTGTGGATTTTCTGAAATAAAGGATGAATAGTTAAAGTTGACCAAAAACTATTCAGTAAGTTTGAACCGGTTACTTCCGTTCTCAGAGTAGAAGAGGTACAAAGATAAGAGCCGTCATGGCCACAAGCTTTATTAGAACATTCAAAGACGGACCAGACGTATCCTTCATGGGGTCACCGACCGTATCGCCAACTACAGAAGCCTTGTGGGCCTCAGAACCTTTACCTCCAAGGTTCCCATCTTCTATATACTTCTTTGCGTTGTCCCAGGCACCACCGGCGTTGGCCATTGTTACAGCCAAAAGAAAGCCTGTTGAGATATTCCCTGCAAGCATCCCTGCAAGCGCCTCAGTTCCGAGTAAGAGGCCAACAACTATAGGCGAAAGTATCGCCAGAGTCCCAGGTAAAACCATCTCCTTCAGTGCAGAATCCGTGGAGATCTGTATACAACGGGAATAGTCGGGGTCTTCGTTTCCTGAAAGTATATCCATATCATCGAACTGTCTCCTTATTTCGTCTATCATCTTACTGGCACTTCTACCCACAGATTTCATGGTAAGGGCAGAAAACAAAAAGGGTAATAATGCGCCTATAAAGAGGCCTGTTACAATCATTGGATCGGTGAGAGCCACGTCAACGGCCTCGATGCCAACCTCCTGTGTATAGGCAACAAAAAGAGTAAGTGACGCTAAAGCCGCTGAACCTATTGCAAAGCCCTTGCCTATCGCAGCGGTGGTATTCCCTATAGAATCCAGGAGTTCAGCTCGCTTTCTTACCTCTTCCCCCATTTCCGCCATCTCCGCTATTCCCGCTGCATTATCCGCAACAGGCCCATAGCAGTCTGTTGCCAGGGTTATACCCAAAGTAGAAAGCATGCCTATCGATGCTATTCCTATTCCATACAGACCTGCAAAGTAGTAAGAAAGAATCATTGCAGCACACACTGTCAACATGGGGATAAATGTAGACATCATGCCCGTGGAAAATCCGGCTATTATATTTGTGGCGGCGCCTCCTGTAGACTCATTTGCTATGCCTCTTGTAGGTTTATGTTTGCTTGCAGTATAGTATTCTGTCACCAAACCTATCACCATTCCTGCAACAAGGCCGGAGAGTATGGAATAAAAAACATCCAGGTCAATTACAGGGAACAGAGTTCTCATTCCAAAAAATATGAAAACAACTGTTAATAGAGCGGCGCCAAAGGTTCCTCTGTTCAAAGCCCAGTGTAGATTGTCTTCGCCTCCAACAAAAAAGTACCCTATTATCGAGGCAGCTATTCCCGCTGCACCTACAAAAATTGGCAGTAAAACGACCGACGTTCCTCCTATTGTTATGACACCTATAGCCATTGTAGCAACTATAGCTTCAACATAGGATTCAAAGAGATCGGCTCCCATCGCTGCTACGTCACCAACATTGTCCCCGACGTTGTCGGCAACGACCCCTGGATTCCTGGGGTCATCCTCGGGTATGTCTTCCTCCACCTTACCAACGAGATCGGCTCCCATGTCTGCAGTCTTCGTGTAAATTCCTCCTCCTACACGTGCAAAAAGGGCCACTGTAGAAGCACCAAATGCAAAACCAAAGAGCACCCCAGGATCGAGAAATATTAGATACAATATCGATATGCCCAGAAGGCCGAAGCCTACGACGGACATCCCCATAACAGTACCAGATGAAAACGCAACCTTGAGACCTTCACCAAGACTGTTTTTCACCGCCTCGGAAGTCCGGGAGTTTGAACTCGTTGCAGTATACATTCCTATGGCCCCTGTAAGTGAACTAAGAAAGGCTCCAAATACAAAGGTCGAAGCCGTCGGAACACCAACAAAATATGCTAAAACTGTGGTTATTACAACAACGACAACTGCAAGGTATTTGAACTCCTGAGAAAGAAAAGTCCTGGCGCCCTTCTTTATGTGGTCGGACATTTCTCTTGCCTTCTCCGGGCCCCTTGGTTTCTTTTTTATCCTAACCGTCAGAAAGCCTGCGAAAACCAAAGCAAGAAGAGAAAAAATAACTGCAAATATTGCCGAAGGCATAGTGATAAAAGTTATTAAGTTGTATTTAAAACTTTTTCTATCCATAAAAACATAGATGTCTCTATGATCTGCCTGGGAATTGAAAGCACAGCGCACACGTTTGGCGTTGGTATAATGGAGAATGAGGAAGTACTTGCCAATATTACAGACATGTATATCCCATCCGGGGGCGGAATCCATCCAAGAGAGGCCGCAGAACACCATTCAAGGGTATGTGGCAATGTACTCGAAGAAGCTCTAGAGGAAGCAGATATAGAAAGAAGTGACATAGATCTCGTAGCCTTTTCAAAGGGACCTGGTCTACCACCATGTCTGAGGACAGGTGCAGTTTTTGCTCGGTCGCTTGCACTTTCGCTCAATGCTCCAATAGTCGGTGTAAACCACTGTATAGCTCATATAGAAATAGGGAAACTAAAAACAGGTGCAGTGGATCCTGTAACGCTTTATGTTTCAGGAGGAAATACGCAGGTAATAGCCCTCTCGGCAGGTAAATACCGTGTTTTTGGTGAGGTTCTCGATACACCTGTGGGCAACGCCCTTGACAAGTTTGGAAGGGAAGCCGGATTAGAACACCCAGGAGGACCAAAGGTTGAAAAACTTGCAAAGGAGGGCTCGAAGTATATAGAACTTCCGTATACGGTAAAGGGCATGGACATGTCCTTTTCCGGTCTCATGACCGAAGCTGTAAGGAAACTCAAAGATGAAAGGCTCGTGGATGTATGTCATTCTCTCCAAGAAACAATGTTCGCAATGCTTACAGAAGCAGTGGAAAGAGCAATGGCACACGCCGACAAAGACGAGGTCCTTCTGACAGGGGGCGTAGCAGCCAACAAACGGCTTCAGAAAATGTTGGAAACAATGTGTGAGGAAAGAGATGCTGACTTCTACACCGTTCCACACGAACTGGCCGGCGACAACGGTGCAATGATGGCCTGGCTAGGCATCTTGAAATACAGAGCCTCAGGTGAAGACAAACTGGAGGAAACAAACTTCATACAGAACTGGAGGACCGATGACGTTGAGGTCGAATGGAACAAGTAAGCTTTATTAACCGCCATACACAATTTCTTCCTGTGAGATTATGTGCATAGGATATCTAAAAAATCCCAGTAAGGCGATAGAAGAATTCAAAGACAAAACAGCTGTAAAAACCATGCAGAATTCATTGGTGATGTTGCTTCTTGGATCGATCATCTTTGCATTGAACACAGTAATAGGACTTAGAATGATCGATGCGATGCCTTTGGAGATAACCGGCCCGGAGATCCTTGTCTCTTTACTGGAGATGGGAACTCTGAACATGGCTACAGGGGCCTTCTTCTTCATACTACTGGGAGGCCTTTTCTTTGGTTTCATTACAAAAATTGTCATGACGACCTTGGGCGGGGATGGTGACTACTGGGACGGTCTTGCGACAATTTCCTACCCGGTGTTCTCCGTTAGCCTTGGTATACTGCTGGCGATGGTTTCCAGTTACGTGCCTTTGATAGGACCTGTACTTGCATTCATCTTTGTAGCAGTGTTCCTGGCATTGGGATACACTTCAATGTTCAGGCTTGCAAAGGAGATGTTCGGCACGGGAATGTTGGAAGCCTTTATAGGCGTCACGGTAATTCTCGGTGTCGGTCTTGTAGCAATTTACGGAGGGCTTTTAACCACGCCGGAAGGGATAATGGCAGTAATTCCTTAGTAAACCAAAGAAAGAGGCTTGGAAGTAGTGGAGATTTAAGCAGGTTTGGGTATACAAACCCAAGTTAAATGTAGCTACTTCCACCCTCGAAAGATTTAAAAGTTTAGGATATGAAGAAGTGTTAGTCTAAAGGTGGCAAAATGGGGTTTTACAAACACATAAAGGAAAGTTGGAAGAAGCCGGATAAAGAAGTAAAGGAGAGGCTGAAGAAATGGAGGAAGGAAAGTAGTATCAAAAAGATAGAACGCCCTACTAGGATAGACAAAGCCAGGCAGCTTGGATACAAATCGAAACAAGGCATCACAGTAGCTAGAACAAAGGTTAAAAAAGGGACAAGGAAGAGGAAGAAGATCTCTGGTGGAAGAAGATCCAAAAGGTCTGGTACAAAGTACCCAAGGGATAAGTCAAAGAAAAAGATAGCCGAAGAAAGGACAACAAAAAAATTCCCCAACCTCAGAGTATTGAACTCATACTGGGTGGGAGAAGACGGTAAACACAAATGGTTTGAAGTGATACTTGCTGATCCCAACCACGAAGCAATAAAAAAGGATAAGGACTTGAATTGGATATGTGAAGACGATGAAGAGAAGCGCTCGTTGAGATAGTAATCAGTACCTTATTTCAAATCTTTCCAGATTCTTTGGTTGTTCGTCTTTTACTTCCAGGTCTTCGACCCTTGCTAGGCTTGGACCGCTCCGACACCACCGAAGGATGTCCTCAACGTCTTGCTCAGGGCCTTCAAAAACAGCCTCTACC